>JAFOJB010000092.1 GCA_017420455.1 Blautia sp. | reverse complement strand
TATACACCGCCGGTCCTTTCGGTGATCTTGCGCTCCAGAAAAAAGAGCAGCGATCCGGGAAGCTATCTCCTTCAGGAGGGCAGCTCCCTGGATGTGGTGGAGAGCTATGCAAAGCTTCGGATGAACCTTCTCTATACCATGATCGAGAAAGAAAGCAATGTGGTAGTGATCTCCAGCGCGGTTCCCGGTGAAGGCAAATCCACCATATCTGCCAATCTTGCGATTTCCACTTCGTGGAGCGGTAAAAAAGTGCTTCTGATCGACGGGGATATGAGACGGGCAGCGCAGAGAGAGATCTTCGGCTATGATAAGCATGTAAAAGGGCTGTCAGAGGTTCTTCTGGGAAGCCATAACTGGAAGGAAGTCATACAGAGAAATGTACGGGGGAGTCTTGATCTCCTTGCTGCCGGCACTTTTCCGCCGAACCCGACAGACCTTCTGGGTTCAGAACGCATGAAAGCCATTCTCGCAGAGATGTCGAAGGAATATGAGATGATCATTATTGACACTCCGCCTGTCAACATTGTCTCGGATTCCCTGACTCTTTCAAAAAGCGCCGCCGGCTGTCTCTTTATCGTCCGACAGAATTTCTCGGATCACAAATATATCCGGAAAGCTTTGATTTCCATGGAAATGACGGATATGGATGTGCTGGGCTTTGTCTTTTATGGTGAAAAGATTTCCGATGGAAATTTTCATCAGAGAAGGAAATACAAATCGTACTACAGCAAATATGACAATCGTAAAAACCTGAATACACAAAGTAATGCAGTAAAGCAGGAGCCTCAGGGCAGTGCTGAGAAACAAAAAAACACGGAGAAGCAGAAACCACAGGATACGGATAAACAGAAAACAGTGAGATAATACGGTTTCAGAGGAGAAATGGTCATTATGAGGAAGGAATGCAGAGGACTGGCTATTATTATATTGCTGACCCTGAGCCTGGGAACCCCGGCTCTGGCGCAATCTCTTGCCATGGAATCTCACAATGTCAGGGAGGAGTTTTCACTGGACCTTCCCATTCTTACACAAACCGACTGTGAGTGGGATGAAGAAGGAAACCTGATCCGGGAGACAGCCCATGATCTTCAGGGAAGGCCGGCACTGAATGCAAGAGGTTTTTATACCGCCGAATATACCTGGGATTCCTTCGGGAACAGGCTGACAGAGAATTATTATGATCTTCAGAATGCGCCGGTCGAGGCGGATACGGGTTACGCGAGCGCTGTCTATACCTACTGGACGGATGATAAGGAGAATTCCCATATCCTGACCGAGGACCGCTATGCTGCAGACGGGAGCCGCGCTGAGATCCCGGGAGGCTACAGCTTCCGCCGGGATACCTATGACGGCGGACAGATCCTGTCCAGTGAATATTTTGACGCGGAGGGAAATTATACCAGGCCCACCGGCGGTTACGCCAGGATCCTTTACGAGGTGAAGGAGGAAGGCGCTTTCCGCACGGTCACCAAGCGTTATCTGGATAAGGACGGCACTCTTCTTGTCGGGCCGGAAGGAGGAGCCGTCATAGTCACGGTCTTCCGCTCACGACTGGATGTCTTCCGTGAAGTTGCCAAAGGATATGTGGAAGAGGACCTGGTGCTGACGCCGGAGACCGAGACGGAAGAGGATGCGGACGTGGACTGGCTCCTTCTTACCAGGGAGATCTACGGCAAGGAACAGAACAAAGTTCTTGGAGAATCACGCTGGCACAGACAGGAGAATACCTACGATGCCAGGGGAAATCTGCTTCGTACGGATTATACAGATCTGGAGGGGAAACCCATCCTTTGCAGCGACGGATATGCCTCAGTCTCACATACATATGATAATAAGAACCGCACCATCGAGACCTGCTACTGGGGCGTCGACCAGAAGCTGATCAAGACGCTTACCGGACACGCAAAGGTCACCTTTGAATATTACGGAAATACAAAGCGCATCCATTATGAGACATATTACGGAGCGGATGACAACCGTACCATGACCACCTATGGATATTCCAAAGCAGAGCATGAGTACAATGGTCCTGATTATGATCACCGTATTACCTACTACGATACGGTGGACGAGTATACCATGTGCCTTAACGGCCACGCCCGGATCGAAATCAAAGGCGCACAGCTCCCGACACTGGAGAAAAAGCTCAGCGAACGCTGGCTGCAGTATTTCGACAGGATCAGCGAGGAAAGATATTATGGGACGAATATGAAGCTGATCGAGAGAAAGAACGGTATTGCCGGCGTTGTGAATGAGCGGAACCAGTATGGACAGGTCATTCGGACAGTTTATATGGACAGTAACTGGAATCCTGTCCGCAATGAGGAATTTCAGTACGCCGTCATCCGTTATGAGTACAAGGGGACGGATATCCTGGATCGTCCTGTGATAGAATCTTACTACAATGCTTCCGATGAGCCCGTTGAGTGCAAAAACGGCTATTATATCAGGACGATGACTTATGGAGGCCCTTACCAGAGCCTGCTGCTGGCGGAGAGCTTTTTTGACTCTGACAAAAAACCGGATACCGAGGTCTCTTCCCGTGCGCACAGGATTGAATATTCCTATAATGGAGATTTCCTGCAGACGGGTGTCCGCTATTATGACAAGAATGGAAAGCCCTTCGCTATTTCAAAGGGTTATCAGTCTTCCCTGCGGGAATATAACAAGGATGGACGGCTGCTCTGGGAAGTGACCCTGGATGAGAAGGGAAATCTGGTGAACCAGCCCGGGAAATACGCGGCTCAGGTGCATTCCTATGATTACACCGATCATGAGACCGGGGAGAAATATTACTCTGCGGATGGATCGGGCATGCTGCAGCCGGAGGGATATGCCTCCATCCTTTTCAGCTACGATGAGAAGGGAAATGTGGTTTCCACCACATACTATAATTCTGACGACGAACTGACCCTGGTAAACGGCAGGGCACGGATCGTCAGAGAATTTGACGATCTTCATCATATCATCTATGCGGAAATCCAGGGGACGGATTTTAAACCGGTCCTGAACAGGGACGGGTATGCTGCCTACAGGCGGGAATATGACCCGGATACAGGGCTGATGACCCGGATCGTCTACCTGGATACCCAGGGGAAGCCTGTGCTGCGCCCGGTGGGGTACGCCGGCTTCGAGCAGGAATATGATACCAACGGAAACCTGAGAAAGCTTTTGTACTTCGACGAAAACGGGGAGATGGTAAATCCGCCTTCCGTGGGCTATGCCTGGTTCCAGAGAATTTGCGACGAGTCCGGAAATACTCTGGAGGAAGCGCACTATGACGCAGACGGTAGCCTGATCGTCAATCGGGATCATTATGCAGTGCTTCAGCAGGAGTTCAATGAAAACGGAGTCCTGACGTCAGTTCTGTATCTGGATGATAACCGTCAGCCTGCCGATACCACCTTTGGCTATGCAAAACGGGAGGAAAGCTATGATTATGCGGGGAACCGCGTCAGCGTCGCCTATTTTGACAACAGGCTGAAGCCTGTTTCCCTTCCCGAGGGCGGCTATTCCAGTGTCAG
>JAFOJB010000091.1 GCA_017420455.1 Blautia sp. | reverse complement strand
GGTGCAGGAAAGGACGTGACTGCGCGTTAAGCAGCAATGAGTGCCCGCTTTGCGGGAATCAGGGTGGTACCGCGGATCTGCTCCGTCCCTATCTGGGACGGAGCTTTTTCATGTGCGATAAAGACGTCAGACGGGCAGCGTGCCTGCGCAGGCGCACACTTGACGGCGAACGGTCGTCGAAGGGCATGCCCTGAGATGAGCGGCATCGCGGATCGGACAGGGAACGCACTTCACCCCTGTCTGGTTCGCCGGCCGGGGACAGAGGCGGCACAGAGAAGAAGGCGGGTCATCCGACAACAGAGTTTGTCAGTATATTCTTGCGAATAAGAGGAGAAAATGGACATGAACATGAAAGAAAGACTGCAGGAACTGCAGGAAGCTGCCAGAAGGCAGATTCAGGAATCCGGTCAGCCGGAAAAGCTTAACGACGTGAGAGTCGCTTTTCTGGGAAAGAAAGGCGAGCTTACCTCCATTCTGAAGAGCATGAAGGATGTCGCTCCGGAGGACAGGCCGAAGGTGGGACAGATGGTGAATGAGGTCCGCTCACAGATCGAAGAGATGCTGGAGGAATGTAAAACCCGTCTGGATGCGAAGATGCGCGAGGAAAAAATGAAGGCAGAGTATATCGATGTGACTCTGCCTGCGAAAAAGAGCAGGATCGGTCACCGCCATCCCAATACCATCGCTCTCGAAGAGGTGGAGAGGATCTTTATCGGCATGGGCTATGAGGTCGTGGAAGGTCCGGAGGTAGAATACGCGGACTACAACTTCACCAAGCTGAACATTCCGGAGGATCATCCGGCCAGAGACGAACAGGATACCTTCTTCATCAATGACAGCATTCTCCTGCGTTCCCAGACCTCTCCTGTTCAGGCCAGGACCATGGAACAGGGAAAGCTTCCCATCCGCATGATCGCTCCTGGCAGAGTGTTCCGGTCCGATGAGGTAGACGCCACTCATTCTCCCTCCTTCCATCAGATCGAGGGTCTGGTTATCGACAGAAATATCACCTTCGCCGACCTGAAGGGAACCCTTCAGGAATTCGCCCGGGAGCTTTTCGGGCCGGAGACAAAGACAAAATTCCGTCCGCATCACTTCCCCTTCACAGAGCCCAGCGCAGAGGTGGACGTATCCTGCTTTAAGTGCGGCGGTGAAGGCTGCAGGTTCTGCAAGGGCTCCGGCTGGATCGAGATACTCGGCTGCGGCATGGTGCATCCGAATGTTCTTCGCATGTGCGGGATCGATCCTGAAGAATACACAGGCTTCGCCTTCGGCGTCGGCCTGGAAAGGATCGCGCTCCTGAAATACGAGATCGATGACATGCGCCTGCTTTATGAGAACGATGCCAGATTTTTGAAACAGTTCTGAGAAACCGTTCCGGATGAATATCCGTCCGGAATGATTCCCGAGACAATGGAAAGAAGAGGAAAACAGAATGAATACTTCATTATCATGGATAAAGATGTATGTGCCGGAGCTTGACGCCACAGCACAGGAATATACAGATGCGATGACCCTTTCCGGCACGAAGGTAGAGGGCTTTGAGATCCTGGACAAGGATCTTTCCCGCATCGTGATCGGCCAGATCAGAAAGATCGAGCGCCATCCGGACGCGGACAAGCTGCTCATCTGCCAGGTGGATGTGGGCAGTGAGGTAATCCAGATCGTGACCGGCGCCCCGAACGTCAAAGAAGGACAGAAAGTGCCCGTGGTTCTGGACGGCGGAAAAGTGGCCGGCGGCCATGACGGCAAAAAAACTCCCGGCGGGATCACCATCAGAAACGGAAAGCTCCGGGGCGTGGAATCCTTCGGTATGATGTGCTCCATCGAGGAACTGGGAAGCAGCAGGGAAATGTACCCGGAAGCGCCGGAGGAGGGAATCTATATCTTCCCGGAGGACGCTGTGGTTGGCGAGAACGCCGTTCATGCGCTGGGGCTTGACGATACTGTGATCGAATACGAAATTACCTCCAACAGGGTGGACTGCTACGGCGTCCTCGGGATCGCCAGAGAAGCGGCAGCGACCTTCAATAAGAAATTCGTTCCTCCTGTGGTAAAGAAGACAGGAAACGGGGAGGATGTAAACGATTATATCAAGGTGACGGTGAAGGATCCGGACCTTTGCCCGAGATATACCGCAAGAGTGGTGAAGAATGTAAAGATCGGTCCCTCTCCGAAATGGATGCAGAGATGTCTGGCTGCCAACGGAATCCGTCCCATCAACAATCTGGTGGATATCACCAATTATGTCATGGAGGAATACGGCCAGCCGATGCATGCCTATGACCTGGATACCATCGCAGGAAGAGAGATCATCGTGCGCCGGGCTGTGGACGGAGAGAAATTTGTGACACTGGATGGCCAGGAAAGGAGCGTCGACAGCTCTGTCCTGATGATCTGCGACGGTGAGAAGGCCGTGGGCATTGCAGGAATCATGGGAGGAGAAAACTCCATGATCACGGACGATGTCAGAACGGTGCTCTTTGAATCCGCCAATTTCAACGGGCCGAATATCCGGCTTTCTGCCAAGAAGATCGGCCTGCGGACCGATGCCTCCGGAAAATTCGAAAAAGGACTGGATCCCAATAATGCATCGGCAGCCATCGACAGAGCCTGCCAGCTGATGGAAGAACTGGGGGCCGGCGAGGTAGTAGGAGGAATGGTGGACGTCTGCCAGGAGACCAGGCAGCCTTCCAGAGTGAAGCTGGAGCCGGAGAAGATCAACGCGCTTCTGGGAACCGACCTTTCCACCGAAGAAATGCTGGGATATCTTGCCAGAGTGGAACTGACGCTGGACGAAGCGACCGGAGAGATCGTAGCGCCCACCTTCCGCCAGGATATCCACTGCCTTGTGGATCTCGCGGAGGAGGTTGCCAGGTTCTATGGCTATGACAGGATTCCCATGACTCTCCCCACAGGCGAGGCCACCACAGGAAAGCTTCCCTTCAAGCTCCGGATCGAGACCATCGCGAGGGATATCGCCGAGTACTGCGGCTTTTCCGAGGGAATGACCTATTCCTTTGAAAGCCCGAAGGTATTTGAAAAACTCCTTCTTCCCGAGGACAGCCCTCTTCGTCAGGCGATCGTCATCAGCAATCCGCTGGGAGAGGATTACAGCATCATGCGGACCACGACCCTGAACGGAATGCTCACATCCCTGGCCACCAATTACAACAGGCGGAACAAGGATGTGCGGCTCTACGAGATGGGAAATGTATACCTTCCCAAGGCGCTTCCGCTTACCGAGCTTCCCGACGAACGGACCATGTTCACGCTGGGAATGTACGGAAAGGGCGATTTCTTCGAGATGAAGGGAGTTCTGGAGGAGTTCTTTGAGAAGATCGGTATGAAGGAAAAGCCGGAATACCGTCCGGGTAGCAGGCCCTTCCTCCATCCCGGAAGACAGGCATCGGTCTTCTATAAGGGAAAACCTGTGGCCTTCCTTGGAGAAGTGCATCCGGAGGTCGCCGATACCTATGGCATCGGGGAGAAGGCCTATATTGCCGTTGTGGATATCAAAGATGTTCTGGAATTCGCCGGCTTCGCTCACAAATATACCGGTATCGCCAGATATCCGGCCGTCACGAGGGACCTGAGCATGCTGGTACCGAAGTCTGTGACGGCGGGACAGATCGAGGCTGTCCTGATCCAGAGGGGCGGAAAGATCCTGGAAAGCTATGAGCTGTTTGATATCTATGAGGGAGCGCAGATCATGCAGGGCTTCAAGTCGATGGCCTATTCTCTGGTATTCCGTCATAAGGAGAAGACTTTGGAGGAGAGCGAGATCACGGGCGTCATGAATAAGATCCTGAACGGACTGGAGAGCCTTGGGATCACCCTGAGAAGCTGATGCTGCTGTATATTGTCCGTCATGGAACCACGTCCTGGAATCTGCTCCGCAGGATCCAGGGGATCGCGGATATCCCTCTGACAGAAGAGGGGCTTCGTATGGCGGAGGAAACCGGAAGAGCACTCCAGGATGTCAGCTTTGACAAGTGCATCTGCAGTCCGCTGCTGCGGGCCAGACAGACAGCGGAGAAGATCCTGGCCGGGAAAAATGTTCCCCTTATTCTGGACCCCAGAATACAGGAGATCAATTTCGGAGTCCTGGAAGGAAAGGTCCTGCGGGATCAGGAGGGAAATATCCTGGAACCCAGGTTCATCTCGTTTTTTGACGATCCGCTGCGTTTTGAAAGGCCGGAGGACGGGGAAAATATCCCGGATGTGCTGGAGAGGACCAGGGATTTCTGGCAGGAGCTGGTTTCGGACACCGAAAACAGGGACAGGACCATCCTGGTGTGCTCCCACGGCTGCGCTGTCCGGGGAATCCTCCAGAACGTCTATCAGGACCCGGAGCATTTCTGGCATGGCAGCGTCCCTCCGAACTGCAGTGTGAACCTGGTCGAGGTGGATGAAAAGGGCAGCAGACTCCTGTGGGAGGACAGAACCTTCGGGGAATCCTGTACCGCGGGACCGGTTCCTGTCGGAAAGCGCATTCCGTAAAGAATTACAGATTACAAGAATAAGTACCGGAAAGGGTATAGTTTTTCTTAGATTCCTGAGAAAAACCATACCCTTTCCGGCTGTTCAGGGGTTTAGCGGCCGGGACCTGAAAACACATACGGTCC
>JAFOJB010000090.1 GCA_017420455.1 Blautia sp. | reverse complement strand
ACCGATACTTACGAAGGAGACCTCCCCTGCACCCTTTCCCTGATCCTGTATGAAAAACCCACAGTACTGGAAGGGAAAGAAAGCTTCAGGATCCTGTTGGAAAACCTCGGAGAATTCCAGGTGACAGGCTGTGCCGGGGCAGCAGTTGAGACACTTCCAATCCAGGATGCACGGCTGTCGAAAGTATGGAAACATGACTGCTTCCGCCTGCTCCTTTCCTTCGACCTCCGGGAAAGCACGGGAAGGATACACATCTCCCTCCCAGTCCGTCCTCATTATGCTGAGAAAGACTCCCCGGATTCCGCCTCGATTCCGCGGTAGACGCTTCGCAGCAGAAACCACGCAAACACATTGCCCACCAGATCCGCCGCAATAGTGGCGAAAGCAGCCCCATAGAAACCGAAGAAACGGTTCAGGAGAAACAGAAACGGCAGATACAGCCCCACCGTGCGGAAAATGGAGAAAAGAGAAGACTGCCTCTTCTTCCCCAGGGCCTGCAGCACGGTCCGGACATTATTGTTGTAACTCATGGTAAGGACAATGAAAGCGTACATCTGCACCAGCGGCGTGCCGAAACGCACAGTTTCAGGATCGTTGATGAAGAACAGCACAAACTGCCGGGCAAAGGCAAAGAGAGTCACCAGAGCCACAAGGCCCCAGGCACAGCCAAGAATCTGCGTTTTCTTCTGTACATCCTTAAGACGCCGGAATTTCCTGTTGGCGTAATTGTAGGAGATCAGCGGGATGACGCCCTGGTTCAGGCCGATGATCATCTGGCCGAAGGTATGCTCGATCTTCCGCACGATTCCGATGGCCGCCACCGCCGCGTCACTGTAGCTCTTGAAAATATTCATGGCGATGGTGTTGGTGACACTGGCAAGGAGCGAATGCAGGAAGGCTGGAAACCCGGTAGTGAAGATCTCGAAGGCATATTCCTTCCGGAAACAGAAGGAAGACAGATCGCTGTAAAAATGATGCTTCTTCTGCATCCTGCCAGCCATGATCAGGAAATAGAGCATGGACACACAGGTGGACACAAAGGTGGCGGAACCTGCCCCAGCCACATTCATATGAAATCCGAAGATGAAAAGCGGGTCCAGCACGATGTTCAGGAGATTCCCCAGGGTGATGCCGTACATCTCATATTTGGAATAACCGTAGCCCCTCATACCGGCCCCGATGGTGGTAGAACAGAGCATCGGGACAGAATTCAGGCAGATCACCCAGAACTGATATTCCATGGTGTAGCCCAGACTGGTGGCGGAAGCCCCGGAATAGAGGGCGATCTGCCTGCGGAAGATCAGGGTGGAAATGGTGATGAGAATGCCTGTAAACAGGGCGAGAAAAGGCGCCAGCAGCGCGATATCCTCCGCCTTTTTCCGGTTTTTCGCTCCCAGGGCGGACGCGATCAGGGCACAGCTTCCGATACAGAGAAGATTGGAAAGGGCTGTGAGGATCAGCATCAGGAAGGCCGTAATGGTGAGAGCGGCCACCATGGAGCTGTTGTTCAGCCGGCCGATATAAAAGGTATCCGCCAGGTTATAGACTACATTGGCAAGCTGGTTTACCACATTGGGGATCGCCAGCGTCAGGATCGCCCGGTATGGGGGCATGTTTTCAAATATTTCTGTTCTGGATATTTCTTGTCTGGCCATGAAGTGTTCTCCATCCTGGAATATGGGATACTGGTACCGTGAACTGTAACATGAACTGTAACAGTGCTTCACCTCATTATACCACAGATAGACAAAAACATTGACCTTTTCGGCAAAGAATGTCATATTTATATTAGATTTTCCGGTATGAAAGTAAGGCACTGTACACAAATAACTTCCGAAAGCTGCGCAGAACAAATTCAAATCTGCAAGGCGGTGGAAGGAAGCGATGCGGGCATCGCTGACTGACAACAACGCAGTCAGATTTGGATTTGGGCAAGTAGAATTCGGAAGTTATTTGTGTACAGTGCCTTAGGAACTGTCCATAAATAACCTTTACATCTGGCGCGTCTAAATTCGCCCAGGCTGCGTTGGTCTCGCCTCCCGGCTCGGTCATGCGCTGAACGCGTGCCACTGGCACGCAGCGCCGTCAATCGTCGATGCCCGTGTCCTGGACCGGCGTTTCGTCCTGCCTGTCCTCCCGGTCATGGGGTTCGGCCTTCATCATGTATTCAAAGTAGGTATCCTTCGAGCGCTTCAGATGATAGAGCATGGCATCGGCAGCGTCGTTCCAGTCCTCCTTCATGGCGGCCGTAGTGATGGAAAGATGCTCCCGGATGGTGGACTGGCGGCGGGCGACGGAATCCTTCCCTGTCATATAGCGGGAGCGGGAAATCTGCATTTCCAGGGTAGAATACTGGCTGATGATATAGGTATTCTGGGAACTGTTGATCATCATGCGGTGGAAGGAGGCGTCCATCTCCTCATAGGAATAGCTGTCCTCCGGTTCCTTCAGAAACCGGGTGTATTTCTCATGATATTCCGCGTATTTCTCCGGGGAAATGCGCATTCCGTAGGTCCTGATGCAGTAGGGCTCCAGAAGAAAACGCATCTCGTAGAGCATATTCAGCTCGCGGATGGTCATTTCCGTTACCAGGATCCCGCGTTTCGGAAGAATACGGATCATCCCTTCCTGCTCCAGACGGCTCAGCGCGTCCCGGATGGGAGTACGGCTGGCACTGATGTCAGACTGGATCATCTCCTCGGTGATGATCGTATTCGGGGCGTAGATACAGTGGATGATATTGTGCTTGATCAGGTCATAAGCCTGATGCTTTAAGGGCTCTTTTTTCATAAGAAGAACTCCTGCCTGAAAGATACAATATGGTTTGGATACAGCGGTTATTATATCAGAAATCCCCTTCAGAAACAATGAAAATGATGTATACAACAGGAAACGAACTCCCGGAAAAACAAAATGAAGCCGATAAAAATTAACCAAAAAAACAGAAATAAAATTGTGCAATAAATAGAAAAGGACTTTGCGCCATTGGAATTTCATGATTTCTATTGACGAAAAAGCCAAATAGTATTATGTTGTATACAACAAGAAAAACCATGGAGGAAAAAACATGAAAACTGTAATTATTCCGGAACCTGGAAAAGTGGAGATCATCGAGACCGAGAAACCAGTTGCAAAAGAAGGTGAAGCCCTTCTTCGTATCCTCTACGGCGGCATCTGCGGGAGTGACCTGGGAACCTACAGAGGAACCTTTGCATACGCCAGCTATCCGCGTATCCCGGGCCATGAGTTTTCAGCACAGATCGTGGAGATCGGGGAAAACGACAAGGGCCTGAAGCCGGGAATGATCGTAACCTGCAACCCCTATTTCAACTGCACCCACTGCTATTCCTGCGAGAGAGGGCTGGTAAACTGCTGTGAATCCAACGAGACGCTGGGAGCCCAGAGAGACGGTGCCTTCTCCGAATACATCACCATGCCCATCGAACGGATCTACGATGGAAAAGGCCTCACCCCGAAACAGCTGGCCCTCATCGAGCCCTTCTGCATCAGCTATCACGGAGCTTCCAGAGCGAATATCCAGCCGGGAGACAAGGTACTGGTAGTAGGTGCCGGAACCATCGGTGTTCTGGCAGCCATCGCTGCAAAGGCAAAGGGCGGCGAGGTCTATATCTGCGATGTGGCAGAGGCAAAGCTGAAATATGCATATGAAACCTTTGGCCTGGCAGGAATGATCCTGAATGACAGCCCGGATACCTTTATGGACAAGGTAAATGCCATCACCGGCGAACATCATGGCTTTGACGTCTGTATCGAGGCCGTAGGTCTTCCCTCCACCTTCCAGAACTGTATCGACGCAGCCACCTTCGGGGCCCGCGTGGTGCTCATCGGCGTCGGAAAGAAGAATCTGGACTTCAATTTCACCCTCCTGCAGAAGAAGGAGCTGAATGTGTTCGGTTCCAGAAACGCACTGAAGAAGGATTTCCTGGAGCTGATCGATCTGGTATCCGGCGGCAAGGTGGATCTGGAGAAGATCGTCATGAATCCCGCATCGCAGGATCCGACCCTCCGTTCCGAGTATACTCTGGAGGAAGCAGACAAGGCCTTCGAGGAATTCAGCCAGTACGGCGGCACCAAGCTGAAGGTCGTCATCAAATTCGCAGATCCGGAATAAAGAGAATCCGGAGAAAAAGCGGATCTGTCCGTGGATTGCAAAGACCGCAGGTATCTCAGAGGAACGTTCCTCCGTATGAAGCGGAGACGTAAATACATTTCAAGTAAATACATTTCAAAAGGAGAAAACACTATGATGAAAAAGCTCACACTCGTATCTCTCGCAATCGCAGCTATGTTGGCAGTACCGGCTATGGCCGACGATGTGACCATTCAGCTTGGCTTTGAAAACTCCGCTTCCGAGCCGGTTGGACAGGCTCTTCAGAAATGGGCAGATCTGATCGACGAAAAGGGCGACGGTTCTCTGAAGCTTGAACTGTATCCGGATTCCCAGCTGGGCAGCAAATCCGAGCTGATCGACGGCATGACCTTCGGCGAGACTTACATGACTCTGGCTGACGGTGCTTTCTATGCAGACTATGGCGTAAAGGATTTCGGCATCGTGTTCGGACCCTTCCTGTTTGACGACTGGGATCAGTGCTGGACTCTCATCGAGAGCGACTGGTATAAGGATCAGTGCGATCAGCTGGCGGCACAGGGTCTGAAGATCGTTGCTTCCAACTGGAAATACGGCGAGCGCCACACCCTGACCACCAAGAAGGTTGAGAAGGTGGAAGACCTGAAGGGCCTGAAGATCCGTGTTCCCGGAAATGAGATCCAGACACAGGGCTTCAACGCGCTGGGCGCTACCGCTACCGGTATGGACCTCGGCGATGTTTATCAGGCACTGCAGACAGGTACCATCGACGGCGCAGAGAACCCGCTGGCTACTCTGTACGGAAGAAAGCTTCATGAAGTTGCCAAGTACCTCATCCTGGACGGACACGTACTGAACTTCACTACCTGGGTTATGTCCAACGATGTATGGGAAAGCCTTACACCGGAGCAGCAGGAGCTTCTGGTTTCCACCGGTGAGGAAGCAGGCATCTACAACAACGAGCTGGTAGACCAGATGAACGACGAGTACCTTCAGATGATGGTTGACGAAGGCGTAGAGGTTACCGAGCCGACAGAAGAGGTTATGGAAGGCTTCAAGGCTGCCGCACAGTCCTTCTACGAGCTGGGAAGCAACTTCGGCTGGAGCGACGGCCTGTATGAGACCGTACGCGCAGCTATGGGAGCAGAATAAGAAAATCTGAAATAAGGCAACCCCTTCTGGATATGGCCGGTGTATGCCAGGAACCGAAGGCCCGGTCCTGAGGAAAATCTGCAGCGCCGGCCATGTCCGTTATACCAGAGAATCTGAAAGGAGACGTTCAGATGAAACGGGAAAGTACTTTGAAAAAAGTGATTTTAAATCTGGACATTGCCGTTGCGGCCATCGTACTGATCGTCCTGATCGTTCTGACCTTCGCGGGCGTGATCATGCGCTATATTGTCGGAAAGCCCTTCACCTGGCTGGAGGAGGTTCAGCTCTTCTGCATGGTATGGATCGTATTTTCCGCTGCAGGGGCAGCATACCGTACCGGCAACCATGTGGCTATCGAAATGGTAGTGGAAATGTTCCCGAAGAGTGTACAGAAGGTTATAGAATATGT
>JAFOJB010000089.1 GCA_017420455.1 Blautia sp. | reverse complement strand
TCCATGGCCAGCTGCTCCGGTTTCTTTGCTTCCAGAACGGTTTCCTGTACCGGTTTCTCTGCTTCCACGACGGCTTCCTGCACCGGCTTCTCTGCTTCCACAGCGGCCTTCTGCACCGGCTTCTCTGCTTCCGCGGCGGCTTCCTGCACCGGTTTCTCCGGTTCTGCAGCATACTCATGAAAGGCCGGATCGTCCTCTGTTTCCAGAAGCACCTGAAGAAGCACCTCATTAAAGTTCTTCTTATGATCGGAGCGCACTTTTTCGTACGCCTCCCAAAGAGGCTTCATAAGCTCTTCTTCCCGGTCCTCCAGGCCCCATTCTTCGGAAAGCTTCCGGATGACCTCCAGCTTGCTCTTTACATTCTTCGCGGCGGGATGATCTCCCAGGAGAGCTGTCCCCTCCGGCACCAGCTTCAGACTTTCTGCCGCCATATCCGCAGCCAGGGAAAGGAGCTGTTCTGTATTGTCCGCCTCCTCGTCCAGGCCTTCCGACAAAATCTGGGGAACAAAGCCAAGCGTACCGGCCGTATACCAGTTCCCGTCGAATCTGTCCGCATTTGTCCTGTCTGTGACAGGTGAATTGATCTTGTTTGTCAGGTATACCACCACAAGCCTGCGCTCCGGGTCGATCATGGCCAGAGTCCCGGTCCAGCCCTGATGGCCGATGGTATCCGAAGCAGCCTGGGTCCCGAAGTACCAGACTCTCTGCCCGTCTCCCTGTCTCCACCAGCCAAGGCCCCAGTTTCCGGCGTCCTCCTTCTTCGGGGCGGTAAACTGTTCCAGCACATTTCCGGAAAAGAAACGGTTTTCTCCATAGCCGCCGCAGAGCATGACCGAGGCCAGTCTCGCAAGATCCCCGGCGTTTGCGAACAATCCCGCATGGCCGGAAATACCCATCATGCTGTACCAGGCCTTCTCATCATGCACTTCTCCCTGGAGAGTCTCTGTCCGGTAACCGGGATAGGAAACGATTCCGTCCCTTGTGTTGCCATTCAGCTCCGTAGCTGCGCAGTCCTCTTTGGAAAACCCGTTTTTCAGGGGATTGTAGGTAATGCGGGTAAGCCCCATGGGTTCAAAGAAATTCTGCTTCAGCCAGGTGTCCAGATCCTCTCCCGTAATCTTCTCGATGATGAGGCCAAGCACCATATAGTCCAGGTCCGAATATCTGGTCTGTGTTCCCGGCTCATAGACAAGCGGCGTTCTGCAGATGGCCTCTATCGTCGCCTGCCTCGTCGCTTCATCTGCCCCATTTCCGGCGAAATAAGGATTAACCGGCATCTCCTCCCCCTCTGCAAGGTCCGCCTTATAGATGTAAGGGCTGGCATAGCGGGGATCCGGCTCAAAACCTCCCTGATGCCGCAGAAGGTCCCGGATCGTAAGCTCTGCCTTCCAGCTCCTGATGGTCTCGGGATCCCCGAAAGTCTCTTCTGTACCGGGGAAAATCTCCGTATCCGATACAAAACGATCTCCCAGATAATCGGTGATCCTGGCATCCAGATCGACCTTTCCGTCTGTCAGGAGCTTCTGGAGCGCATAGTTCACGGAAAACATCTTTGTCACGGAAGCCAGATCATACAAGGTCTCTGTGGTCACCTCCGGACTGTCCGGGTTCTTCTGTCCGTCAGGGAGATAGGAATTCGTTTTTCCCCAGGCGTTTTCGTAAACCATCCGCCCGTTTCTAATGATGGCCAGCTGAGCGCTGGGGAACCCGTTTTCGATATCCTGACTGATGATGGTCTCCAGAAGCTGAACAGCCTCCGGGGCGATCCCTGCCTCCTGCAGGGTTCCCGGGAGAATTTCCGGATACGGTACCGATACGGTGACTTTCCCTCCGCCCTGATAGGGTTCAATATTGGAGATCTGCAGGGTATTGCCGCCATCCTTTGTAAAGGCGGATATGTCTGCCTTATAGATCCCTCCGCCCTGCATCTCTCCGGTATCGAGCTTCCGGGAGTTCAGGTACAGCGAAAAATGCTCCACGCTCTTATCCGGCTGGATATAAAGAGTCCCCTGTCCATGATATCCGAAAAAGGTATACATGCTGTTCATGGCAAGCGTATCGTCTGTATAGCCCTTCCAGTCCGGAAAAACGGGCTGTCCCTGCCAGCCGGCCTCCGGAAGGCTGTCTGTTCTTTCTATGGACATTCTCTGGCTTTCCTCCGCCCTGTTCTGTGCTCCGGCGGACATACTGCCTGTAAATACCAGCACCAGACAGAGAATGGCCGCGAATAATCTATGCCGTCTTTTTATCATGACCACCCCTCCTGCTGTGTCACGGATCCAGGAAAGCCATTACTCCCAGCAGTCCCGGGCCGGTATTGTTGGCCAGGGTCGCGGTGATCTGTTTTACGAAGAGGATTT
>JAFOJB010000088.1 GCA_017420455.1 Blautia sp. | reverse complement strand
TGACGTGGCCAAGCTGACCGGCATCCTCCACGCCCTGGTGGAAGGCGGCAATACGGTCGTGGTCATCGAGCACAACCTGGATGTCATCAAGACCGCCGATTATATCATCGATATGGGTCCGGAAGGCGGCGACCGCGGAGGAACCGTTCTTTGTCAGGGAACTCCCGAAGAAGTGGCAGAGAATCCGGCCTCCTACACGGGCGCATTCATTGCAAGATATCTGCGCGAACTGTAACCATTGTACAAAAGAGGACAGCCTTCAACAGGTTTGCCCTCTTTTCTTTTTTCGGAAACTTGTATATAATTATGGGCAGAGCGAAGAAAAACCGCACCTTTCCCGCAGGGCAGGCTCTGTCGTGAAGCAGCTCCTTAAGAGGCGGGACAGATATGGAAGAGGGACGAATATGTCAGCCAGTGATATCGGAATTGATCTTGGCACCAGGAACAGTCTGGTGTATTCCGCCGGAAGAGGCCTGATCCTTTCAGAGCCGTCGGTGGTCATATATGATAAAAATACAGAACGTATCCGCGCCATCGGCGAAGAAGCCAAGGCCATGGCGGGAAAACTGAATTCGAATATGGAGATGATACGCCCCATACGCCAGGGGACCATCGCGGATTATGTGATCCTGGAAAAAATGCTGAAATACTTCATTTCAAAGGCCATGGGGCGAAGAGCCTTCATCAAGCCCCGCATCACGGTATGCATGCCCAGCGGCACTACCGAGATCGAAAGGAAAGCCCTGGAGGAGGCAACCTACCAGTCGGGCGCCAGAGTCGTCTTCCTGGCAAAGGGGCCGATCGCGGCGGCCATAGGCTGCGGCCTGGATATTTCAAAGCCTTTCGGGAACATGATCGTAGATATCGGCGGTGGAAGCACCGATGTGGCCGTTCTGTCCATCGGGGGCATCGTCGTACAGAATACCATAAAGGTAGCAGGAGACCACTTTAATCACGCCATCATGAATGACATCCGGGAAAAGCACAGCCTGTTCATCAGCGAGGATATGGCGGAAGAGATCAAAGTCCGGATCGGGACGGCCATAGAAGAGGCGAAGCCCCGGATTATGGAGATCAGGGGAAGGAATGTAAATACAGGCCTGCCCAAAACCACCACGATATCCTCGGATGAAATCCGGGAAGCCCTGAAGGATACCACGGGCCAGATCGTAGACGCCATCCATGGAGTACTGGAAAAAACGCCTCCGGAGCTGGCAGCAGATATTGTGGACAGAGGGATCGTCCTTACCGGAGGCGGCGCCCTGCTCCACGGAATGGACGCTCTGGTAGAAGAAAAGACAGGCGTGCACACCCTGACGGTGCAGAACGCCATGACAGTCCTTGCCCGTGGAACAGGAATGTACGCGGATGTGATGGCGAAGCTGCAGGGCTGAACAGACACAGGAGTGTTTTCATGGCGGAACAGGTTACAGGTTATATCGATCATATTATCTACAGGAATGAAACAAACGGTTACACGGTAATGGTCCTGAAGATGGAGGGAGATGCGGAACTCACCTGCGTCGGGACTTTTCCGGATATTACCCAGGGGGCTGCCGTCCTTGCGGAAGGAACTTACACCCACCACAGCGTGTACGGCAGGCAGTTCCAGGTGACATCGATGCAGGAAAAAAGGCCGGAGGATACTCTGGCCATGGAAAGATACCTTGGGAGCGGCGCCATCAAGGGGATAGGAGCTGCCCTGGCTGCCCGGATCGTACGGCATTTTGGAGAAGATACCCTCCGTATTATAGAAGAGGAACCGGAACGCCTTTCCGAGGTTAAGGGAATCAGCGGAAAAAAGGCGCGGGAGATCGCTTCCCAGGTGGCGGAGAAGACAGAAATGCGCCGGGCCATGATCTTTCTTCAGAAATACGGGATCTCCCTGAATCTGGGAGCAAAGATCTACCAGAAGTACGGTGCCTCCCTGTACAATGTCCTCCAGGAGAATCCCTACAGGCTGGCAGAGGATATCGTTGGCGTAGGCTTCCGGATCGCAGACGAGATCGCGGGAAGAATCGGGATCTCCCAGGATTCTGACTACCGCATGAGGAGCGGCATGCTCTATGCTCTTCTCACAGCCACGCAGGAGGGGCATGTTTTTCTGCCGAAGGAGGAACTGTTCCTTCGCGCGAAGGAGCTCCTGGGAGTGGACACTTCTTATATGGACAAGCATCTGATGGATATGGCCCTGGACAGGAAGGTAGTGCAGAAACCTCTTCCCGGAAAATACCAGGACAGCCCGGGACAGCCGGGAGCAGAGCCCGGAACGGCCGTATATCCCTCCAGCCTTTATCATCTGGAGCTGAACACAGCGAGGATGCTCTGCGAGCTGAACATCCGGTATCCCCAGGATGAACAGCACGTAAAGAAAAGGATGGAAGAGAGCGAGAAGGAAACAGGCACGATCCTGGATGAAATGCAGCGGAAGGCGGTATACTCCGCGGTAGAAAATGGCGTAATGATCCTCACGGGAGGACCGGGCACCGGAAAGACCACCACCATCAATACCATCATCAGGTTCTTTCTCGGGGAAGGAGCAGAGCTCCGCCTTGCGGCTCCGACAGGAAGGGCCGCAAAAAGGATGGCAGAGACCACCGGCTTTGAAGCGCAGACCATTCACCGCCTGCTGGAGCTTTCGGGGATGCCGGAGGAAGAAGAGAACCGGCAGGCTGTCCGCTTTGAAAGAAACGCGCAGAATCCGCTGGAGGCGGATGTCATCATCATTGACGAGATGTCCATGGTAGATATTTTCCTGATGCATTCTCTTCTCCTGGCGGTCTGCGCCGGTACCAGGCTCATACTGGTGGGAGATGAAAATCAGCTTCCCAGCATCGGTCCGGGGAATGTTCTCCGGGATATCATTCACAGCGGACAGTTTCCTGTGACAGAGCTCAGAAAGATCTTCCGTCAGGCAGAGGACTGCGATATTGTGGTAAATGCGCATAAGATCAACCGCGGCGAGATGGTCAGGCTGGACAATAAAAGCAGGGATTTCTTTTTCCTGAAGCGGGACGATGCGGACGTAATTCTGCGTGTCGTGATCGCTCTCGTCAGGGATAAGCTTCCTCCTTATGTAGACGCAAAAAGCAGCGAACTGCAGGTACTGACTCCCATGCGAAAGGGGCTTCTTGGCGTTGAAAGGCTGAACCAGGTGCTCCAGAGGTATCTGAACCCGCCGGATCCCGGTAAAAAAGAGAAGGAGGTGCAGGACCGCATCTTCCGGGAGGGAGATAAGGTCATGCAGATCAGAAACAATTATCAGCTGGAATGGGAGATCCTGGGAAAATACAATATCCCTGTAGAAAAAGGAGTCGGCGTATTCAACGGTGATACCGGCATCCTGAAAAAGATCAACGAGATCGGAGAAACCGTGACCGTGGAATTCGAGGACGGAAGGACTGCGGAATATCTCTTTAAACAGCTGGAGGAGCTGGAGCTGGCTTACGCCGTGACCATCCACAAATCCCAGGGCTCGGAGTATCCCGCCGTGATCATCCCGCTCCTCACCGGACCCAGAATGCTGATGAACCGGAATCTTCTATATACCGCCGTCACCAGGGCCAGAAAATGCGTGGCGGTCGTCGGCTCCGAAAATACCTTTCAGGAAATGATCCGGAACGAAAGACAGCAGAAGCGTTACAGTTCCCTTGCGGAAAGGATAAAGGAGCTTTCTGCCGCGCTTACGGAGGAATGATCATTGTGAAAGCTTTCGATATTAAAGATAACTGGGAAAGAGAGAAGGAAGGGCCCCTCATCCGGGCCGTAAACCTTCTCTACCCGCATCGCTGTCCCCTCTGCCGGCAGGTCCTTCCGGACCAGCACCGGCTTGTGTGCGCTGCCTGCGAAAAAAAGCTGCGCCAGGTGCGCGCCTCCCGGTGCATGCTCTGTTCGCGTCCCGTAGAGCCGGAAGAAGAATATTGCCAGGAATGCAGGAACCATCCCCGGGCCTTCGAAAAAGGGCAGGGGATTTTCTTATATGACGACATGTGGAAGAAGTCTATTGAAGAATACAAATTCAGAGGAGCGAGGGAGTACAGTGAATTCTATGCAAGATGCATGGTCCTCTATGGGCAGGAGATGATAAGCGCCTTCCGGCCGGACTTCCTCTGCGGCGTGCCCATGTACTGGAAAAAGCAAAGACAGAGAGGCTTCAACCAGTCTGTCCTTCTGGCTGAAAAAATCTCACAGCAGACTTCCATTCCCGTAAATAAAAAAGCCGTCGTCAAGATCAGGCCTACAAAAGCCCAGAAAACCCTTGGAAGAAGAGAGAGAAGAAGAAACCTGGAGGAAGCCTTCCGTGTGACCGAAAGGCTGCACGGCGAAAGAATTCTGCTGGTCGATGATATCTTCACCACCGGAAGCACCGTGGATGCACTCGCATCTGCCCTCAGAAAAAACGGCGCTTCCCGCGTCGCCTTCCTGACCCTCTGTATCGTACCGTAACCGTTACAGTTCACAGCCTCACCGGCCGGAGACTGATGTATTCCCCTGGCGTTTTTGACAGACTGTGAGTCAGGAAACCTGGCGGCAGTCGGGAAACAGGGTGAGAGAGCTTCACCTTCCGGTGCAGAACCCCTTGAGCCTGCCTGAGGAGACAGCGTCCTACATAGACTTAGGCGCGAAG
>JAFOJB010000087.1 GCA_017420455.1 Blautia sp. | reverse complement strand
TCCCCGGAGTTGCAGCTCCTCTGAATGAGTATCTGGATGCCGACGACGGCGCATGGAGAAAGACCTTCTCAAGCGACGCTGTATTCCAGGGAGCAACCTATGACGACGGAAATATCTACGCAATGCCGCTTCATATCGCAGCTGCCTGCGTATTCTACAACAAGGATATCTTCGCAGAAGCAGGCGTAGAGGTTCCGAAGACCTATACCGAGCTGCTGGATGTCTGCCAGAAGATCAAGGACGCAGGTTATACCCCCATCACCATCAGCGCCGGTACCGCGTGGTGCCTGTCCATGCTGGCCGGTTATCTCTGCGACAGAGAGGGCATAGACCTTGAAGCCATCAACAACGGAGAGAGCTGGGTCAATGAAAAGACCATCGCAGCAGGCGAGAAGCTCCTTGAGCTGTCCCAGTACTTCCAGGAGACTGCAGCAGGCGATTCCAACGACGACGCTACCGCAGCTCTGTACTTTGAAGAAGCAGCGATCCTCATCCAGGGTTCCTGGGCTATCGGCCAGATGAACGGCGCAAATCCTGATTTCGAAGAGAAATGCGGCGTGTTCCAGTTCCCGGCAATCGAGGGCGGAAACGATCCTAACAGAATTATCGCAAAATCTGATTCTCTGGCTATGAGCTCCACTACGGCATATCCGGAAGCATCTATTGCTCTTATGAAATACTTCAGTGATGATATTACCCAGAAACAGATCGCCGAAGTAGGCGGAAAGATTCCTGTAACAAATGTAGAATATGACGCAGACGCTGCTCCGGCTCAGCTGGCAGACGTTATGGAAATCTTCGAAAACGCAAGCGGTACCTTCGGATTCTACAATGAGTCCCTTGTTTCTTCCGACGCAGGTTCTGCATTTGACAATCAGATGGTAGCCATCTTCCAGAAGGAGAAGACCCCGGAAGAAGCATTCCAGGCAGTCGAAGACTGGTATGCAGAGAATGGTTACAGATAAGATGAATGATTGATCCCGGGCGGGACTGTTCTATTCGGCAGTCCCGCCGTTTTTATGAGAGTCTGGAGCCGGTCCGCATGGAAAGATACCATTGGAGGTGCTGCCTGTTGTGAAACCGGTCTGTATAAAGAAGGGGCTGGATTATGGATAAACTGCTGAAAAATAAATTGGCTATTTTTATCTTTGTTGCACCGGCGCTGATTTTGTTTACGGTAGTATTGTTTATTCCGATCGCTACCTCGTTCTACTATGCGCTGTGTGACTACAGTAAGGCAACCAGAAGCTACACCTTTATCGGTCTGGGGAATTTCAGCAAGATGCTGCGGGACCCCACGATGCGCATCGCGCTGAAGAACTCCCTGTTCTTCCTCATCTTTTCCTGTGTCTCCCAGCTGATCATGGGCCTGCTTCTCGCAGGGCTTCTTACCAATATTCAGAAGGGCAGGAACTTTTTCAAGAATATCATTTACATGCCCTGTGTTCTTTCCTCTGCAGCACTTGGTCTTCTGTGGGCATTCCTGTTCCACGCGAAGGTCGGTATCAATAACCTGCTGGCAAACATGGGGATTATCGATAAGGCGGCAAACGGCCCTGCCTGGCTGTATTCCATCACCGGATTCATTACACTGCCGATGTGGGTCATCGCCTTTGTGGCATTGTGGCAGTATGTAGGCCAGTCCATGATGCTCTACATGGCGCAGATCTCCGGAATCAGCAAGTCACTTTACGAGGCTTCCTATATTGACGGCGCGACAAAGGTGAAGGCGTTCCGCTATATCACCCTTCCGCTGATCAAGCCCATGGTAGGGACGGCAATGAGTCTGAACGCCATCGGATCTCTGAAATTCTTCGACCTGATCTATTCCATGCTGGGAGACAAGACAGAAAACCTGAAGATGGACGTTCTTGCCACCTACCTTTACAGGACGGGATTTTCCAGCAAGGGAGGAAATCATTATGGCTACGCCAGCGCCATTGGTATCGTCCTTGTAGTGCTGTGCCTGATCGCGACGGCGATCATTAATAAGATCTTT
>JAFOJB010000086.1 GCA_017420455.1 Blautia sp. | reverse complement strand
GCTGGGCTGGGATCCGGCCTTCCGTACCGGCTGTAAACTGGCGGTGGTGGATGAGACCGGAAAGGTGCTGGATACCACGGTGATCTATCCTACAGCCCCCACCAACGAAGCGAAGATCCGCGCTGCCAAGGAGACACTGAAGAAGCTGATCAGAAAATACAATATCACTCTGATCTCCGTGGGGAACGGTACCGCTTCCCGGGAGTCCGAACAGATCATTGTGGAGCTTCTGCATGAGATACCGGAAAATGTACAGTATGTCATCACCAACGAAGCCGGGGCATCCGTTTATTCGGCCAGCAAGCTGGCCACGGAGGAGTTCCCGAATTTCGATGTGGGACAGAGAAGCGCCGCGTCTATCGCAAGACGTCTCCAGGATCCGCTGGCGGAGCTGGTGAAGATCGACCCGAAATCCATCGGGGTCGGGCAGTATCAGCATGATATGAATCAGAAAAAGCTTGGCGAAACCCTTTCCGGCGTGGTAGAGGACTGTGTAAATAAGGTAGGCGTGGACCTGAACACCGCCTCCGCCTCCCTGCTGGAGTATATTTCCGGAATCACCAAGGTGACGGCAAGGAATATTGTGGCCTACCGGGAGGAAAACGGCAGGTTCAACAGCCGGAAGGACCTGCTGAAGGTGGCGAAGCTGGGACCGAAGGCTTTCACCCAGTGCGCCGGCTTTATGAGGATCAACGGGGGAACGAACCCTCTGGATGCCACCAGCGTCCATCCGGAGAGCTATGACGCAGCCAACGAGCTTCTCAGCCGGCTGGGCTATGAGCCCTCGGACATCACGGGAAGAAAGCTTTCCGGCCTTTCCCGCCATGTGAAGGATTTTAAGAAGCTTTCCGAGGAGCTGAATGTGGGAGAGATCACCCTGCGGGATATCGTTTCCGAGCTGGAGAAGCCGGGCAGGGATCCCCGTGAAGAGATGCCAAAGCCCATCCTCCGTACCGATGTAATGGATATCAAGGATCTGAAGGAAGGAATGATCCTGAAGGGGACTGTCCGGAATGTCATCGATTTTGGCGCCTTCGTGGATATCGGTGTCCATCAGGACGGATTGGTTCATATTTCCGAGATGAGCGACCGCTATATCAGGCATCCTCTGGAGGCAGTGAGCGTCGGGGATATCGTGGAGGTCCGGGTCATCAGCGTGGAAGCTGACAAGGCCAGGATCGGGCTTTCCATGAAGCTGAATCCGGATCAGCCGCCAGCGAAGAAGGAAGAACGGAAGGAAGGTTCTTCCGGGGAAGGCCATTCCGGAGACAGGAAGAAACGGCAGAACCGTCCGGAGGACAGAAGAGGAGAAGGACACTCCCGGCAGAACCGCGGGAATGACCATGGAAATGATGGACGGGGCGATGGTCGCCGGCCGCACGGGAATGATGAAAGCGGTGAAGGCCGGAGGAACCGGCAGGAGAGCAGGGGCGTTTCCGGAGAACAGAAGCATGACTCCGAAAGAAATAAGGACCAGGGCCTGGTACTCCCGGAGAATTTCCTTGGTTCCGGGATCGGCAAGACCCGGGCAGACAAAATGACCGGAAAGGTCGGGAAGAAGAAATAAAAGATGGTTCCGGAAACTGCGGACATGTATTCTGGATTCGATTCTGAAGCGAACTGAAAAGAGATAAGAATGAAAAAGGACTATAACAGCCTGCTGTACCAGGCATTATAGTCCTTTTCCTGAGATTTTTTACGATGCCGGCAGATCCTCACTCGTCCCATCCGTCGCTAAAGCGTATGGTGACACAGATATTCCGGACGACCTCATTTTCCGAAACGGGGATATCCTCCGGTTCGGATACAAGGGGGAGTACAGGCTCGTCCTCGGAAAGCTCCAGGGAAAGCCAGTTGAGAGCAGCCTCGTGGGCGTTTTCGATGACCTCCTCCAGGGTCTGTCCCCGGGATACGCAGTCGGCAAGATCCGGGAAATAGCCTTCATAGGAGCCGTCCTCTGTGGGACGGAAAACAGCAGGGTAGATAAATTTCATAGGAGTCTCCTTTCCTGAATATGTGAACGATTTCTGTCCTGCTGCGGCAGCCGGTGCCAATGCGCCATATGAGCGCAGGATGGTACGCTGCTGTTCACAGCCCTCCACAACATTCAGAATTTCTCATCTTGTGGAGTGACAGCTTTCGCAGAAATGTACAGAGTATTTTCCGAAGCTTATGCCTGGCTGGAAATACAGATATCCTTCAGGCAGCATTTTTCGCAAAAGGGCCTGGTCCTGGCGGTGCAGACTTCCCGTCCGTGGAGGACCAGACGGTGGCAGAAGTCGTTTCCTTCCTCCGGAGGGATAATCTCCCAGAGGGCCATTTCTACCTTTTTCGGGTCTTTGATGTTGTCCACCAGCCCGATCCGGTTGGAAAGACGGATACAGTGGGTATCGGTGACGATGGCGGGCTTTCCGAACACATCCCCCATGATGAGGTTGGCGCTCTTCCTGCCGACTCCCGGCAGAGCCAGAAGCTCCTCGAAGGTGGCGGGCACCTTACCGTCATACTGGTCGCGGAGTACGCGCATACAGGCGCTGATATCCCGGGCTTTGCTGCGGCCCAGGCCGCAGGGGCGGACGATGGCTTCGATTTCCTGCGGATCGGCAGCGGCAAGGGCTTTTACATCAGGGTAGGCGGCGTAGAGCTCCTGGACTACCACATTTACCCTGGCGTCGGTACACTGTGCTGCCAGCCGTACGCTGACCAGCAGTTTCCAGGCCTGGTCATAATCCAGGGTGCAGGCTGCATCCGGATACTCTTTTTTCAGCCGTTCGATTACGGTCAAAGCAAGTTCTTTTCTGGTCATGGGGAATTCCTTCCTGAGGAAACGGATCATTGTACATCATGTTACAGTGTACGCTCAAATCCGGAATTTCGCAAGCAGAAAGGTTCTCCGGTGAACACAGGGGGACGGTCCTTTTGTGTTCTGCGAAAAAATGTTTGTCATGTTATACCTGCGCAGAAGAGGAGGGAACAGATGGCAGTAAGGATCGGGATCATATCGGATACACATGGGATACTGCGGCCGGAGGTGCTGGAAATCCTTGGGACCTGCAGTGTCATTTTTCATGCCGGGGATTTTGACAGGGAGGAAATTCTGGACCGGCTCCGTCCGCTGGGGAGTGTTTACGCAGTGCGGGGCAATAATGACGGATCCTGGGCACGCTGTTTACGGACGACGCTTTCTTTTACCCTGGAAGGCGTCCGTTTTCATATGGTCCACGACAGGAGGGACGCGTCTTCTGATCTGGGAAATGCCGATGTGGTGATCTTCGGGCACTCGCACAGATACGAGGAAACCTTCCGTTATGGGAGATTATGGCTGAATCCGGGAAGCTGCGGCAGGAGCAGATTTGGTCTTCCTCTCACCATGGCAGTAATGACGGTAGAAAACGGAAGCTGGGAAATTGAAAAAAGAACGATTGCGTGTTAGAATAACAGAGAAGTGTCAGCGGAAAATGCTGATGAAGAATACTTAGGCACTGTGTACAGTGCCTTACAGTCAAAAGAATGGATGATGGAGAACACAATGGAATCAAAGGAGAAGACACCGGATAAAAAGGACGGGAAAAAACCGGTTGACTGGAAATTTGTGGGAGGAATGACTTTCCTGATTCTGGTGCTGGTTCTGATCAGCGGTACCTTCTGGAAGAGTGTGGCAGAGCAGGCCAGAATAACCCGTCAGGAGGAGGCGGCGCAGCAGGAAGAGACAGCCGTCGACGCCATTTTCCTGGTGATCGGCGAGGGAATCCTTCAGCAGGAGGTGCTGGTGGACATGGAATCCCTGGAGGTATTCACTGCCGCTGTGCCCAAAGAAGGTATTTATAACAAAAACGATGTCCTTATTGCCGGGGATGTTCTGGAGGACGGCGATATGGTAAGGATCTACGGGGATCATGTGCTTACAGAAGGGAAGATCCCGGTCTATGAGCATGTGACGAAGATGAAACGCATCGGACGCGCTTCGCTGGAGGAAGCGCAGGAGTATAAGCAGAGGATTCTTTGATCCTCTGCCGCCCATCCTCCCCTTCCGCCGTTTTCGTCTCTTCCACCGCTGTTTTTTGTTCCGGCGTTTTCGTCTGTTCCGCCGCTGCTTTTATGTTCCGGCGTTTTCGTCCGTTCCGCCGTTGTTTTCTGTCTCAGCGTTTTTGTCCGTTCCGGCGCTGTGTTCCGTCCCGCCGTTTTTGTCTGGTCCACTACTGTGTTCCGTCCCGCTGGTTCCTTCCTTGTTCTGGACTTCCTGGATCTCCTGGTTTTCTTCCTTCTCCTGCACTTCTTCCTTCTGCTGCTTTTTCAGCAAGCGGAGCCGGGCGAAGAAATCCTTCAGAAGCCGGGAACACTCTTCTTCCAGGACGCCCTTTGTCACACGGACCTTGTGGTTG
>JAFOJB010000085.1 GCA_017420455.1 Blautia sp. | reverse complement strand
GATCATCTCCGGGAAAACATCGGCATCGTCCTTCAGGAGTCTTTCCTGTTTTCCATGTCCCTGTCCGACAATATCAGCATCGCCGCCAGGGAAAAGACGGAGGTCTCCTCCATCCGGGAGGCTGCCAGGATCGCCTGCATCGATGACGTCATAGAGAGCTTTACCTCCGGCTACGATACCTTCGTGGGAGAAAGAGGCATGACGCTTTCCGGCGGACAGAAGCAGCGGACGGCCATCGCCCAGATGCTGATCCGCAAAACGCCCATCATGATCTTCG
Source organism: Blautia sp. (assembly GCA_017420455.1). Taxonomy (GTDB): domain Bacteria; phylum Bacillota; class Clostridia; order Lachnospirales; family Lachnospiraceae; genus Blautia_A. The sequence goes on along the minus strand of JAFOJB010000085.1, from coordinate 1,844 downwards.
ACGATTCTCTTTCTGCCGTGGACGCAGAGACCGACGCGAGGATCCGCAAAGCTCTCCGGGAAAATACCGGCGGTTCCACGGTGATCCTGATCTCTCATCGGATCACCACTCTGATGCACGCCGATCAGATTCTGGTACTGGAGCAGGGCCGGGTGCGGGAGGCAGGAAGCCACAGCGAGCTTCTGAAGAAGGGCGGCATCTACCGCAGGATCTACGATCTGCAGTCTGCAGGCGCGCACACGGAAGCCGGTCCTTCCGGATCCGGAGAGGAGGAGTCGACATGAATCCCATGGAATCAGAAAAAGAACAGACGGTTTCCCTGAGATTTTTCGGGCTGCCCCGGCTTTTCCCCTTTTTAAAGCCCTACTGGAAAAAGATCCTGCTGATGATCCTGCTCGGAGGCCTTTCCAGTGCCATCGACGCCATCTACCCGCTGTTTACCAGATTTGCCCTGGATCAGTTTATCGGGAAAGAGACCACAAAAGGGATCCCTCTTTTCGTTGCAGCCTATATCGGACTCATGCTCTTCCAGATGGTCATCAATTTCAAAAGCACCTTCGACTGCGGACGGGTGGAAATGAGCATGAACCGGGATCTTCGCAATGCAGCCTTCAGCCACCTGCAGACCTTGTCCTTTTCCTACTATAACCAGAATTCCGTGGGCTATATCCACGCCCGGGTAATGTCCGATACCGGACTCATCGGGGATCTGGTTTCCTGGAGGATGATGAACTTTGTCTGGCATGGGTCCTTCCTGCTGGGAATCGTGGTGGTAATGCTGGTCATCGATCTCCGGCTGGCGGTCTATATCCTCCTGCTGATCCCCGTCGCGGCTGTGCTCATGGTGTTTTTCCAGAGAAAGCTTCTGTACTTTCACAGGATCATCCGGGAACTGAATTCCAGGATCACAGGAAATTATAACGAAGGGATCACAGGTGCCAGAGCGATCAAGGTCCTGGGGATCGAGAAAAAAATGATCCGGGATTTCGAGACCGATACGGAAGAAATGCGAAGCACTGCCGTGCGGGAGGCACACTACTCCGCTCTCTTTATTTCCACCATTACCATGATGTCTTCCCTGGTGCTGGCGCTGGTACTGTGGAAGGGCGGACAGCTTACGCGGGAGGGGCTGATGATGATCGGAACCTTGTCCGTCTTTATGTCCTATGCCCTGGAGATGCTGGATCCCATCCACAATATCCTGGAAACCTTTTCCGCTTTTGTGGCGATCCAGGTAAACATCGAACGTTTCACCCGCCTTTTGTCGGAAAAGTCCGAGGTGATGGACAGCGAAGAAGTAATTCAGAAGTACGGCGATGCCTTTCATCCGAAGAAGGAAAACTGGGAAGAGCTTCACGGAGATGTGGAATTCCGGGATGTTTCCTTCCAGTATCCGGATGGCGACGAGCTGGTTCTGTCCCATTTCAGCCTGAAGATTCCGCAGGGACAGAATGTTGCGATCGTCAGGGGAGACCGGTGCCGGAAAATCCACGCTGGTCAATCTGGTCTGCCGGTTCTACGAGCCCACCGACGGCCAGGTGCTGATCGACGGCCGGGACGTCAGGGAGCGCTCCCAGCTCTGGCTGCACAGCAGCATCGGATATGTCCTGCAGACGCCCCATCTGTTTTCCGGAAGCATCCGGGAAAACCTGCGCTACGGAAAACCCGACGCCACAGATGAGGAGATCCTTTCTGCCCTTCGGACCGTCTCTGCCGAGGAGATCCTTACCCGCCTGGATGCGGGACTGGACAGCGATGTAGGAGAAGGCGGCGACCGGCTTTCCACCGGGGAAAAGCAGCTCCTTTCCTTCGCCAGGGCGATCATCAGCGATCCCCGGATCCTG
>JAFOJB010000084.1 GCA_017420455.1 Blautia sp. | reverse complement strand
TGTTTAAATATGATGCTTTCCGGAAACTGCTGCCGGCTAAGGATTGATCCGGAAATAACTGTCCAAATCCTGAACTCCCGAACCTGATTCCGGCTTCATTTCGTTTCCTTCGGCGGCTGATGTATCTACCGGAGAAGCGCCAGAGCGGCTGCCATCAAATATCTGCGGGAAGCTTAGGCACTGTACACAAATAACTTCCGAATTCTACTTACCCAAATCCAAATCTGACTGCGTTGTTGTCAGTCAGCGATGCCCGCATCGCTTCCTTCCGCCGCCTTGCAGATTTGAATTTGTTCTGCGCAGCTTTCGGAAGTTATTTGTGTACAGTGCCTTACAGGCCGCAGCATCTGACACAGGCTGCGGGTACTGACGTCAACGCAGCATGCGGGTGCAGGATGGTTCAGAAACGACATAACGCCCCCGCACCGGCGGACAGAATCTAACCAGAGGGAAATGCACTCCCCCTGTCCGATCCGCAGCGCCGCTCATCTCAGGCCTCCCCTTCGATGACCATTCGCCGCCAGATATGCGCCCGTGCAGGCGCGGCGCACGTTTGACGGCTTTATCGCGCAAAAAGAGCCCCCTTCCGGGGGCTCTTCTGTTTTATGTGATGCATGCAGCATCCGGCAATTATACTCTGGAAAGATACTCGCCGGTTCTGGTATCGATCTTCAGCTTATCGCCTACGTTGACGAACAGCGGAACCATAACCTGCGCGCCGGTCTCTACGATGGCGGGCTTCGTGGCGCCCTGCGCGGTATTGCCTGCGAAACCGGGCTCTGTCTCCGTAACAGCAAGCTCTACAAAGAGAGGCGGCTCGATGGCGAACACGTTTCCATTATGGGAGCAGATCTTAACGATCTCATTTTCCTTGACGAACTTCAGGGAATCTCCTACCTGATCTTTGGTGAGGGCGATCTGGTCGAAGGTTTCGTTGTTCATGAAGTTGTACATCTCGCCATCATTGTACAGATAACTCATATCTACACGGTCGATACGTGCTGCCGGGAATTTCTCTGTGGGGCGGAAGGACTTTTCAAGAACCGCTCCTGTGATGATGTTTTTGTATTTTGTCCTGACAAACGCGGCGCCTTTACCGGGTTTTACATGCTGGAACTCGACGATCTGACATACATTGCCTTCAATCTCCAGAGTGATACCGTTCTTGAAATCTCCTGCTGATATCATATGTGTGTTTCCTCCTTACACTTCACATCATAGTTTAGCAATATTCTATAATACACACGGGGTTTTTTCAACTGTTTTTTTCTTAATTCTTCTTTTCCTCTTCCTCGAGCTCTTCCAGTTTTCCCATGATCTCTCTGATGAGTCCATCGACGGGCTGCACGCCGGTCACCACTACCACATTCGCGAATTTCTCGTAGACAGGGTCTCTTTGCTTCAGGAGCTTCTTCAGCTTTTCTTCTCTGTTTTCCTCCTGCATCAGGGGATTGTTGGTGTCCTCCAGCCGTTTCTTCAGTGTAGACAAAGAACCGCGGATATAGACCACCTTTCCCAGCTGCGGAATGATCTTCTGATTCTGCTCCTGCATCGGCAGCCCGGCTCCAAGGGAAATCACCTTGCGCTCCGTGTCTTTTGTCAGTTCCTTGATAGTCATGGTCTCCAGCGCCCTGTAGTACGGTTCCCCGAATTTTTCAAAGATATCCTTTACAGACATTCCCATTCTCTTTACGATCACCTTGTCTACATCCACAAACGGGAGTTTGTATTCCTGAGATAACCTTTTCCCCACTCTCGTTTTTCCTGAACCCATAAATCCGATGATCACGATGTGGTTCATGCGTTTTCCTCCTTCTTTCTCTTCTGATAAAAGTAGAGTATTATTTTTTCCGGATATCTTTTTAAAACAATCTGAATTTCTTCTTTCGGATGGATCGGCCTGACCAGAATACTGTGGATTCCTGCTCTTTTCGCTCCGAAGATATCGGTAAAGATCTGGTCGCCGATAAACAATGTATTCGCAGTGTCTGTCCCAAGAAGCTCCATCGCTCTGCGGTACCCTGAAACAGAAGGCTTATGGGCGTTTTCAATATACCTTTCATTGACACCGCTGTTAAAGGATGACACCCGTTCTTTCTGGTTATTCGAAAGGAAACAGCTCTTAAAGCCGATTTCCTTCAATCTTCTGAAAAGCGCTGCTGCCCTGTCGTCCGGCGGCGCTCCATGAGGCACCAGGGTATTGTCAATATCAAAGATCAGCCCTCTGTACCCCTTCTGGTAAAGGCCTTCGTAATCGATCTCATAGGCAGAAGCACAGTCTTCATCCGGATAAAAAACATGTAAAATATTATTCATAGATTCTGTCTGTAGCCCGCAAGGAAATCCTTCAGCTTTTTCGCGGCTTTCTCAAGCTGCAGCACATTCGGACGAAATACTACGCGGAAATGATCCGGCATATTCCAGTTGAAGCCTTTTCCCGGAACCAGGAGCACCTGCTTTTCATGCAGGAAATCCAATGCGAACTGTTCATCATTGACGATATTGAATTTTTCTGTATCGATCTTCGGGAAAATATAAAAAGCCGCCTTCGGTTTCACAGCTGTGATTCCCGGAATATCGGTAAGAGCCTTGTAGATAAACTCTCTCTGTTCATAAATACGGCCGCCGGGCTGGATATATTCATTGACGCTCTGGTAACCTCCGAGAGCAGTCTGAACGATAGCCTGCGCAGGCACATTGGAGCACAGACGCATGGAAGACAGCATATTGATGCCCTCAATATAACCCTTCGCCCTGTTCTTCGGACCGCTGAGCACCATCCAGCCGATGCGGAAGCCTGCGATCATGTGAGATTTGGAAAGTCCCGAAAAAGTAACACAGAACAGATCCGGCGCCAGGGAGGCGATTGAGGTATGCTGATACTGATCCATCACCAGTCTGTCGTAAATCTCATCCGAAAAGATGATAAGCTCATGCTCCCGGGCAATCTGGACGATCTGCTCCAGGATTTCCTTGGGATACACGGCTCCCGTAGGATTGTTCGGATTAATGATGACGATAGCCTTCGTCCTGTCTGTGATCTTGCTGCGGATATCATCAAGGTCCGGATACCATTCGGACTGTTCATCGCAAAGATAATGGACTACATTTCCGCCTGCCAGCGTAGCCGTAGCTGTCCACAGGGGATAATCCGGTGCGGGGATCAGTATTTCGTCCCCGTTGTTCAAAAGAGCGGACATGCACAGGTTGATCAGCTCGCTCACGCCGTTTCCTGTATAGATATCCTCCATGGCCACATTCGGAATACCGCGCAGCTGGCAGTACTGCATGATCGCCTTTCTTGCGGAAAAGATTCCCTTGGAATCCGAATATCCCTGGGAGGTACGGATATTGCTGAGCATATCCAGGATGACCTCCTGCGGCGCGGAAAAACCAAAGGGATAGGGATTCCCGATGTTCAGCTTCAGGATCTCCATGCCATCCTCTTCCATCCGTTTTGCCTCGTCCACCACGGGTCCTCTGACATCGTACAGTACATTGTCCAGCTTTGTGGATTTTTCAAAAACTCTCATTTATACATCATCCTCCTGACGATTCAAAATATCTGCAGGTATGTCCATGATGGTCGTCACGTGAGAGTCCTTTATCCGCCGGTGGTTCTTACGCTGGCATCATCCGATCGGTACCTGAATTCTTCCAATTACAGAAATTATTTTCTCATATTTAAGGTTTTTTCGCAAGTCATCCTATGAATTTTAAAACATATTTAAAAAATACGCCAGCCTGCAGGACCACGCTGCAGGCTTATGCCTTCTGTATCCATAATCTCAAAAAGACTCCAAAACCGCCGTCATCATAGAACCGACAGCAATCCGGAATCTTTTCGGTCAATTCAGGAACTGTCCATAAATAACCTTTACATCAGGCTCGTCCAAATCCGCCCAGGCCGCGCTGGTCCCGCCTCCCGGTTCGGTCATGCGCCGAAAGCG
>JAFOJB010000083.1 GCA_017420455.1 Blautia sp. | reverse complement strand
TAGATCATAAAGCGGTTTCCGGCATAGATCACTTCTTCATTACGGAGATCCAGAACCACTACTTTATCATATACTTTTGCGATCCGAAGCAGCTGCTCCCTGAAAAGCTCCGCCTGCTGGAAATAGAGATCCACGCGCTCTTTAACATCCGGAAGCTCCAGAATTTCATCAATACTGTGCTCCAGACAGTAATCGATGAGCTGCATCATAAGATCGTAGTTTGAGATCCTGAAATTATGGAAGCGTCCCAGGCCGGTTCTGGCATCCATCAGGTAATGCAGCAGCACCCAGCCTTTCGGATTGAGAATTTCATCAATCGAAAAATCCGCACTGTCTCCCTTGTCCACTGCAGTCATCAGATCTTCAGAGATACGCGGAAACCTTTCCTTTCCTCCATAATACTCATAGACGACCCTGGCAGCGCTTCTGGCTTTGGGATCAATGACCAGCTTTCCGTTTGTCTCGACAGCCTTCAGACGATCCATCTCTGACTCATGATGATCGAAAGCAATCTCCACACGAGGATCGTAGGGAAGGTTGGTGGTGATATCCCGTTTGGAAAGCTCCACCTTTCCATCCTGAACATCCTTCGGATGGACAAATTTGATCTTGTCAATAATATCCAGTTCCTTCAACATCATAGCACAGGCCAGACCATCAAAATCACTTCTGGTCACCAGGCGGTATTTATCTGACATATTAGAATCCTCCTTAAACACTCCATGATTTTCGATACAACTTATACTTCAGAGTTTATTATAGCATCTGTAAATCAGCCCGACAAGACCTTCTCTTCTGTCTGAAGCGAAAAGCACCCTGTCGCACTTAGAAACTGATCTCCATGGCGCCGACGAGGATTCCGCCCAGGATTCCGGCGGCGAAAAGGATCGCGGTGATCAAGAGGTTTTCCTTCTGGTCGGGATTTACGCGGAAGAGCACCAGCAGGCCCACGCCGGCGCCTACCAGAAGACCGGCGATCAGCTGGCTCGCAGTCATGATCCCTCTGAGGTACATCTGGGTCAGGAGAACCGAGGCGCCGCAGTTGGGGATCAGGCCGATGATACAGGCTGCGAGGAGCCCGGCAGCAGGACTTTTTCCTGCAAGAGCTATAAGCCGGTCTTCCCCGGCGAAATGAAAGGCCATGTTCAGGACCAGGGTGATCACGAACACGAAGACCAGGATATTTATGGTATGCCGGAGAGCGGATTTCAGTATGCTTCCTTCTTCGCAGTGACAGTGTTCCTTTTCACAGAGACGTTCGATCATCAGGCCTCCGTCGTCTTCTGCCTGGCCGGTCTTTTTGCTGGCCAGAATGTGGCAGACGGCGTCGATGACAAAGCCGGCGATCACAGCAATCACGGCTTTGGTAAACAGAAGATGGAGCATGGTTTTTGCGGGAACGGTCTCTGAGATCATTATGGGGACCATTTCGTCGGAGGTAGATAAAAACACCGCCAGGAGCGTTCCGAGGGAGATTGCCCGCCCTGCGTACAGATTGGCGGCAGCGGCAGAAAAACCACACTGGGGTACGATTCCCAGAATACCACCCCAGAAGGGACCGAGCCATCCTGCTTTCCTGACGATTTTCTGCACATTGTCTTCGGTCCTGCTCTCCAGATACTCCATGATCAGATAGGTTACAAAAAGAAAGGGCAGGATCTTCACAGAATCCAGAAGAGTATCCAGGATCACATCTATCATTATTTGTTCCTCTTATTCTCAAGAATATACTTATGTACAATGATGCCGGATGCCGATTCCGAAACCCGCCGTTTTGCGGCTTCGAACGACATCCGGCTTTTGCTCTCTGCTATTTCAGGAAACCGTTGATGATCTGCTCTTCGGCCTCCTGTTCGGTAAGGCCAAGGGTCATCAGCTTGATGATCTGGTCTCCGGCGATCTTTCCGATCGCTGCCTCGTGTACCAGGGCGGCATCCAGATTGTTGGCTTCCAGTCCGGGGACGGCAAGGATCCTGCCGCGGTCCATGATGATGGAATCACATTCGGTATGGCCGGAGCATGCCGCGTTCCCGATCAGTTTTGCGTCGAACTTCTGGTAGGAATCATCTCTGGCCACAGATCTGGAAACAACATCCGCGCTGGCTCCTTCACCATCCAGGCTGACCAGATAGGTGCTGATGGCGCGCTGGGAGCCATGGGTCATCAGGCGTTCCCTCACCACCAGCTTTGCACCGCTTTTCAGCTCTGCCGTGGTCTTGCGGTCTGTATCATCCACGCCCTTGATCTGCACCATCTCCATTTCCATGGAGCTGTTTTCTTCCATGTACACTTCGGTTCCGGGATTCAGGATGCGTTTTCCCGTGCCGTCTCCGGAGCCATAGTGTTTTTCCACATAGCGTACCTTGGCGTTTTTTCCTACATAGAAACGGTGGATGCCGTCGTGCTCTGAATCCTTCGGGCCGCAGTTGTCGATCCCGCAGCCGGCTACGATGGTCACGTCTGCGTCATCTCCGATATAAAAATCGTTATAGACAACCTCTGTCAGGCCGCTCTTTGTCATGACCACCGGGATGTGTACGCTTTCATTTTTCGTTCCTGGTCTGATCCGGATATCGATACCGCTTCCGTTGTCCTTGGGAGAAATCTCGATATTCGCTGTGGAAAAGCGGCCTGCGGCCTCTCCGTTGGCACGGATATTGTAGGCTCCTTCCGGAACCTTGTGAAGGTCCGCAACCTCCATCAGCAGTCTTTTCTGAATTTCGTCCAGCTTCAGCATGCTTCTCCTTCCTCCTTTCCGGCACCGCTTTTTCTGCAGCCCTTTACAGCGGATGCGGTACCGATGAGCCCCGGAAGGACTTCTTCCCGGGAACCCTGGGCAGCAAGGACGCCGTCCTTCAGGACGATGACCTCGTCTGCGATATTCAGGATCCTTTCCTGATGCGATATGATCATGATCGAGCTTCCCTTGATATTCCGGCGCATTCCCTCAAATACTTCGATCAGGTTCTGGAAGCTCCAGAGATCGATCCCGGCTTCCGGTTCGTCAAATACCGCCAGGGAGGTGCCCCTTGCCAGCACTGTGGCAATTTCGATCCGCTTCAGCTCTCCGCCGGAAAGACTGTTGTTTACCTCGCGGTTGATATAATCCCGGGCACACAGTCCTACGGCGGAAAGGTATTCACAGGCATCGGCCGCGTCCAGTCTTCCGCCCCGGGCCAGACGCAGAAGATCGATTACCTGGATGCCTTTAAAGCGGACCGGCTGCTGAAATGCAAAGCTGATCCCCATCTTTGCCCGCTCTGTAATGGAAAGTCCGGTAATATCTCTGCCATCCAGGTATATTTTGCCGGATGCCGGCTTTATGATTCCGGCGATCAGCCTGGCCAGGGTGGATTTTCCGCCGCCGTTGGGACCGGTGATCACCACCAGCTTTTCATCCGGGATCGTAAGAGAAATATTGTGAATGATCTCGATCTTCTGGCTGTCTTCGTCTACGCCAAAAGAGACATTTTTCAGTTCCAGCATATGTAATTACCTCATTTCTTTTATGATCTGGTATTCAGGACGCCTGTCTTTTACAGCCCGTTTTCCGGGCGGCCTGTCCGGGATATTCCAGGATATTTACGGAAGAAGGCGTCTCCCGGCCTATTATAGCAGAGAGCGCGTAAAAAAGCTATACCGTCAGAGCCTGGCCAGGATGAACTTCAGAACGCGCAGGCTTGTAGCGAGAGAGAAATGCAGACCATCTGTGTTTTTCGGTGATTTATCAGTATAAGAGGCATACTGCTTGTAGAAATATCCTTTTTTGATCATGTAAGACCAGGTATCTATATAACGGACTTTTTTACTGAGGCTGATCTTCAGCTTCTCATTGAACCGGATCACGGCATCCTCCCCGACCCTCCTCTGGGCCGGAACGTTGAATGTGCCGTCCATGTAGTAATTGCATGGGTTCAGAGAAACCATGTAAATTTTCAGGCGATACCCCTTAAAGGTCTCTCTGATTCTGGAAAGCAGCTGCAGACAATCCATCACGACGGAATCGACGGCGGGGGTATAGGCAGGATAGCCAATGCGGGAAATGAAGAGGTCATTTACTCCAAGATTCAGGACAATGGCGATCCGGTCTGCTTTCCTGCATGAGAAGACCGCATTTTTCAGCTGTGCGAAGGAAGCGTCTCCTCTGCTTTGCTGGAAACGGTCGATCGTCTGCCCGCCTTTACAGATAAAGGATACTCCTGAAAGCTCGATTCCTTCCGCCTGAAGCGCGTTTTTCATGTCCTCTGTGCGGGAATCTCCTACGAAGATGATCTTGTCGAATTTATCCGGACCACAGATCGAAAAGGGAATCTCATCTTTTTCGACGGGAAACATGACGTCATAAAGCCGGATGTCATTTTCTGCCAGAAGATACTGCCCGGCTTTGTAGTCCGGACTGCTGGTCTTTATCGCTGAGGATTTCTTCGTCCATCCCAGGAAATTGTATTCTTTGATGGAAAGCCCGTTCATATAGTGGGTAGAATCCTTCTTCTGTTCAGAAGGAAGCAGATAATAAGAACCGGCAGGGACGATCTCTTCGTATAAAAATGTCTTTGTTACGCTGGAATAAAAGCGTATCCGACATTCCTTTTCCTGTGCTTTCACAGGCGGAACCATTGCCAGGAAACATAAGAGCATCAGAAAAGAAGTGAAGCAGTGAAGCAAAAAACCTCTTTGTCTTTTATCCAATATTCTGTTCATCGGTCATCTCCAGTTACGGGTTGATCTCGTTCCAGTCTCCGGCCGGAGAGGCCGTGAACCGTACCGTGATTTCCGCGGGCAGCAGTCTGGACAGTTCCTAAGCTCCTGGAAGGACGTCGACAGGCCACGGGCCTTTACGGCTGGAGCTTTATACAGAACACAGAGAACCCTGGCACAGACCTGCTGATCTGTGCCAGGGTGTAAAAACCGGTTTTTGTGATTCCTGTGCAAAAACGACATCATTCATTTATCATTCCAGTCTCCTGTGCCGGGGAACTGGTTTTACTCAAAGGCTTCCTTGCACCTTTCCAGCAGAGAGATGATGGGCAGTGTCTGGGGACAGGCACCTTCGCACTGTCCGCAGGCGACGCAGTCGGAAGGTCTGGCGCCATCTCTGGTGGCGAATTCATATGACCTTGCGGCGCCGGTCTGATCGTTCAGGAGCTTTTTGTTCATGGCGCTGAAGATATCCGGAATATGCATCGATACAGGACATCCATCCATACAGTAATGACAGCCGGTACATTTGATCAGATCCAGAGCATCCAGAGCGGTCTGTGCCTTTTTGATGACTGCAAGATCTGCCTCATCGAGAGGATGGAAATCCTTCATATAAGAAAGATTGTCCTTCATCTGGTCAATGGTGGACATGCCTGAAAGAACGGTCAGGCATCCTTCCTGGGAAGCGGCGAAGCGGATCGCCCAGGACGCAACCGACATGTCGGGAGAAGCCTCCCTGAAGATCGCGGCCACGGATTCCGGCGGATCCGCCAGGGTTCCGCCCTTTACAGGTTCCATGACGACGAAGGGTTTCCCGTGCTTCTGGGCGACCTCTACGATCCCCCGGGACTGAACTGACGGATTGTCCCAGTCTGCGTAATTTACCTGCAGCTGTACAAACTCTGCGTCGGGATGTTCGGTAAGGAGCCTGTCCAGGAGTTCGGGCGAGGCATGGAAGGAAAAGCCCCAATGGCGGATCTTTCCGGCTTCCTTCATGGATTTTACGAAATCCCAGATGCCATAGTCATCATAGATCTTATAATTGTTTTCCTGAACGGCGTGGAGCAGATAATAATCGAAATATCCCGCGCCTGTTCTTTCAAGACTTGTTTCCAGCTGGTTTTTGACCTCTTCCTCGGAGGGATGGCCAAGCCAGGCGTTCATCTTTGTAGCCAGGGTAAAGCTGTCCCTGGGATAACGTTCTACAAGCGCCTTTCTTGCGGCGATTTCCGATTCCCCGCCGTCATATACATAGGCTGTGTCAAAATAGGTGAGACCGGCGGCCATGAACAGATCCACCATGGTTTTTACGGTTTCCACATCGATTTTCGAAGGATCATCGGGAAGCTTCGGAAGACGCATCAGTCCGAACCCAAGTTTTCCGGTTTCTTTTCCAAGATAATTTCCATAATTTCCCATTTTGTACCAGCCTTTCCTCCGGCGAAGCAGCCGGATAATACATGTGATGTACCTGATGAGCTGCAGGAATGCCTGTTTCAGAAACTGTTCCAGGATTATTTACGAACAGTTCTTTACAATATTGTCCGTCTATAAGTCCTGCTGCTCCCCGGACAGACAACATGTTTACAGATGTCAAGGTTATCATATGACGAATAGCGATATTAGTCAAGACTGTCCTTCGCCTGATATTTTTCTCTGGTGATCTTCCGGACGAAATAGAAGCAGATCGACTGCATCAGGAAGGTGGCGAACCAGGAGAGTGGATAGGATAAAAACAGCTCTCCAAGGGACCGGTGGTGCGGAAAGTAGAAAAAGATCCACAGAACTCTGGTTCCTACAGTTCCTATGATGGACAGGATCATGGGGACAGAGGCATGTCCCATACCCCGCATGATACCGGGAAACATATCCATGAAGCCGCAGAGAAAATAGGGAAGGAAGGTGATGGATACGATCTCCATTCCGGCTGTGATGACCGCTGCATCGGTGGTATAGATTCCCAGAAGCTTTGGCCCGAAGAGAAATCCCATTCCGCCCATGAAAAGGGGAAGCAGCACTTCCAGGATGAGGCAGTCGATCAGGATCCGGTCGAGCCTTCTGAATTTTCTGGCTCCCAGATTCTGGCTGGTAAAGCTCATGCCTGCCTGGGTGATGGAATTAACTCCTACATACAGAAAGCTCATCAGGTTATTGGCGGCTGTGTATCCTGCCATGGACACGGAGCCGAAGGAATTGACAGAGGACTGCAGCAGCGTGTTGGAGAAAGTGATCACAGTAGACTGGATTCCCGCCGGAAAACCCACCTGGCAGATCTGGAGAAAGCTGTATTTGTGGATCCGCAGCTTTCGAAGATCCAGCCTGTAGGGACCATCGCTGGTCATCAGGATGCGGAGAACCAGGATACAGGAAAGGAGCTGCGAGATCACGGTGGCGATGGCGACGCCGGCTACTCCCAGATGGAAAACAATGACCAGGATCATATTCAGGCCCGCATTCAGCAGTCCGGCAGCGGTCAGGACGAGGAGCGGCCGGCGGGTATCTCCTACCGCACGCAGAATGGCCGCGCCGTAGGTATACAGCATGAAAAAGGGCATGCCCAGGAAATAGATACGCATGTACAGGACGGACTGGTCGATGACATTTGCCGGCGTACCCATCAGGATCAGGGAGGGACGGGAACCGAAGAATCCCGCCAGGATCATGCAGCAGCCGGAAATGAGAGCTGTAAGGATGGCTGTGTGGACGGCGTCCGACATTTCATCGTAGGCGCCGGAGGCATATTTTCTGGCCGCGAGCACATTTGCGCCAAGGGAGATGCCTGTGAAAAGGTTAATGTAGAGATTGATCAGGGCGGAGGTGGAGCCTACCGCAGCCAGAGCTTCGCTTCCCGTGAAGTTTCCCACCACAATGATATCCACTGCGTTGAAAAGAAGCTGCAGCACACTGGAAAGCATCAGCGGCAGAGCAAAGGAGATCAGCTTGGGCATGAGCGGTCCGTGGATCATATCGATCTCAAATCGGTTTGTTTTCATAAAAATCCTTTCCCGGTATAAATGAATTCAGTGCAAAAAGGTGTCAGACGGTTATTAGGTGATTTTCAACAGCGTATTATAACACATTCTTATAAGAAAGCAAAAAGAATTTTAAGACCTGCCAGAAGAACCTTTGTCTGCATTTGCCAGACCCTTTGACTGCGGACAAAGATTCTTCTGCAGTCCGTCAGGACGCCAGACACCCTGAAAACACATGCAGTTCCTGCCGGTGAGACTATGAACTGTAAGGCACTGTTCACAAATAACTTCCGAATTCTACCTGCCAAAATCCAAATCTGACTGCGTTGTTGTCAGTCAGCGATGCCCGCATCGCTTCCTTCCGCCGCCTTGCAGATTTGAATTTGTTCCGCGCAGCTTTCGGAAGTTATTTGTGTACAGTGCCTGACTCTCGCCGGGCCGGAACTGTGAACTGCAATTTTCTGATTGTCAGAGAAGGAATCTTTGGGTATAATCAGAAAAAGGCAGGGAACTGTCTGATCAACAAAAGCGGAACGCAAATATTCGCTTTATCTTGGAGGAATCATTTATGGAACAGAATGACAGAATGAAGGATACGAAAAACGCGATGAATGCCAGGCTCCTGCTTTTAATGGCAGGGTTGTTTCTTCTGGTAAACGCCATCACAACCACCGGAAGAAACGGCCTCAGCTGGATCGGTCTGGCGCAGATGGTGGAGGAAAGCGCAGCACAGATGGAGGAGGAAGCCGCGGGAGTGAAAAGCGGCAGCGCGGCCACGGAGACAACGGCCGCGGCTGCAGAGCCCGAAGGAAAAACAGAAGAGGCTCTGGATGCGGCCGCATCTGAGGGCGAAGCAGCTGAGAGCGCAGCTGTGTCGGAAGCTTCGGAAGTGAGGGAGAATAACGCAGAGGCAGAGGATGCGGCAGCTGCGGATGCAGCGGAAAAAGATGGGGATACAGCTGCAGCTGAGCCTGCGGAAGAGACAGAGGATACCGCTGGTGCCGCCGAGGCAGCAGAAGGCACCGCAGATGCAGCCGCCCAGACAGATGCGGCAGCCCAGCAGGAGATCGATATGCACGCCCTTATGGAGAACATGAAGGAGATGGGCATCACAGTGGCGGATCTCAGACGGATCGGTATCGTTGGCGTTATCACCGCAGTGGCGGAAATTATTGTGGGTCTTCTCTGCGCCTTGTTCGCCAACCGTGTGGACAGAGCAAAGATTACCCTCAGTGCAGTGTCCTGCCTGATGGTTGTGGAGATCGCGCAGGTGCTCTTCCTGCTTCTGAAGAGAGCTCTTTCCATCGCTTCCATTATTGGAGCGCTGCTGCTGCCGGGGGCTCTGCTCTGGGCGGCGGTCAAAATGTATAAGCTTCACAAGGCATATCCGGAAAGAGTCTACGCCCTCAACCCGCGCGGCGGTTCCAATAACAGGCCGGCAGCTCCCCCTGCTCCCCAAAAGAGCCTGAAGGAAAGAGCCATGATGGATACACATGCAGACTCTGAAAACGATTCCTGAAACAGGGATAACATTGATGATTCCGGTGCAAAAAGACGTCGTTGTGCTGAACGTCTTTTGTCCCATATCACACTACAGCGTCTGGCTGCAATGCCTGACATGGAGAGCTGTGAACTGTATCTGTTCATGGCTCTTTTTTTATGTGTTTTTTTACATGTATATATGGATTTTTCCGGAAATCTATTGTACAATATAGCTATCGTGCCGCAGGATTTTCAGATATTCCTGAACATATCTGTGCAATATCTCGAAGAAAATCCTGCGCTGGAAAAAACCATGATGAAAGGAGTTTTACTATGAAAAAGGCAATAATCGCAGCACTGGCACTGGTACTTGCTGCAGCACCGCTTTGCGTGAGCAGGGAGGCAGCAGCAGAGGAACCCAAGAACGTAGTATATCTGGTAAACGGAAACCTGGGAGATAAATCCTTCTTCGATTCCGCAAAGGCAGGGCTGGATCAGCTGGAAGCAGATGGCCGCATCACCCTGAATACCGTTGAAATGGGCGGAACAGATGCAGACCAGCCGAAATGGCTCTCCACCCTCTATGAGGTGGCAGATTCCGAAGAATACGATCTCATCATCTGCGGAACCTACCAGATGCCGGATTATCTGAAGGAAGTGGCAGAAGCATATCCGGAGCAGAAATTCCTCATTTTTGATGATGATACCTATGCCGGAGAGGACAGCAATGTCGTCAATATCGTATTCAAGCAGAACGACCTTGGCTATATCGTAGGAACCTTTGCCGGCCTTATGACCATGGATACCAGCGTGGAGCGCATCAACGAGGATAAGGTGATCGGTTTTGTAGGCGGTTACGACAGCCCCGTCATCAACGACTTCATGGATGGCTATATCAGCGGAGCACAGGCTGTAGATCCGGAGATGAAGGTCGATGTCCGCTATACCTCGGACTATGTAGATACTGCAAAGGCAAAAGAATATGGAAACTCCATGATCAATGATACCAAATGCGATATCATCTGGGGCGTTGCAGGAAATGCCGGAAACGGCGCGGCGGAAGCAGTTCTGGAAACCGGCGGCGGCTGGTTCATCGGCGTGGATTCTGACCAGGAGCTTACCTTCTCCGAGGATCTTGCGGCCATCACACTGACCTCCGGTCTTAAGAACGTAGGAAATTCTCTGATCTGGTTCTTTGACCAGTGGGACGAAGGAAACGATCTGTTCGGAACAAAGGTTTCCCTTGGAATCGTGGAAGGCGGCGTAGGCATCGTCACCGATAAGAATTACAGCATTTATGCAAGTGATGAGACAAAAGCAGCTGTAGATGCAGCCATCGAGGCTGTGTCAAATGGAGATATCGTAGTTCCGTCTGCTTTTGATGAGGGCGGAAACGAAGCAGCACAGGCACTCAGGGACAGCGTTCGTCCGTAATCCGGCTTCTTCAGGATCGGGCCATGAAGGAATGTCCTGAGATTTCGCAGGATTTTTCCCGATCCTTACCAGCCTGGTACAGACTCCGCAAAAAACGGGTGTGAAAAAAGTCCTGTCCTGAAATCTCAAAAGTGAAACGAAGGGGGCTCAAAAAGCCCCCTTTTATAGATTAAGAAGGAAGTGGTTGCTTCATGAGTGAAGAATATGTGATCCAGATGAAAGGGATCACAAAGGTATATTCCAATGGAACAGTGGCAAACCAGGACGTGAATTTCAATGTGAAAAAAGGCGAGATCCATGCGCTGATGGGAGAGAACGGCGCAGGGAAGTCTACCCTGATGAAAATGCTGTTCGGTCTTGAGATGCCTACCTCCGGTCAGATTCTGGTAAACGGAGAGGAGGTCTCCCTGTCCTCCCCCACGGTGGCGATCCAGAAGGGAATCGGCATGGTCCATCAGCATTTCATGCTGGTGCCCTCCCTTACTGTGGCGGAGAACATGGTGCTGGGAATGGTGCCGAAAAAATCCGGCATGCTCATCGATTACAAAAAGGCAGTACAGCTGACAGAGGAATATTCAAAGAAATTCAACCTCCATGTGGAGGCCAATGCAAAGGTCATGGATATCCCGGTGGGAATGAAGCAGAAGGTGGAAATCCTGAAGGCCCTTGTCCGCGGCGCGAAGATCCTGATCCTGGACGAGCCTACGGCCGTTCTTACTTCCCAGGAGACGGATGAACTGTTCACCCAGCTCAAGCACCTGAAAACAGAAGGATACACGATCATCTTCATTTCCCACAAGCTGAACGAGATCATGGAGATCACGGACCGGATGACCATCCTGCGGGGCGGCAGGTCCATGGGAATTTATGAGACGAAGGATGTAACCCCTCAGGAGATTTCCCGCCTGATGGTAGGCCGGGATGTCATTCTGAAGGTGGAGAAGGAAAAGGCAGAACCTCAGGAGGAGGTTCTTAGGGTGCGGGAGCTGGAGTATGTCAATGAGTGGGGCAAGAAAATGCTGGATAAGGTTTCCTTCTCTGTCCGGAAGGGAGAGATCCTGGGAATTGCCGGCGTGGAAGGAAACGGGCAGAAGGAGCTGGTGGACATGCTCTTCGGCTTTAACCGCCCCAATGCCGGGAACATTCAGGTAAACGGCCAGAGCATCCTGGGGCGGAACCAGAGGCAGATCCGGGAAATGCATGTGTCCATGGTACCGGAGGACCGTATGCTGTACGGCATCGCGGGTACGGCCAGCATTGAAGAAAACCTGATCAGCGACCGATGCGGCGAAAAAAGACTGAATCACGGCTTCCTGTTTAACATGGGAGCGATCCACAGGGAAAGCGGGCGCCTGGTGAAGGATTATACGGTTCTCTGCAAGAATCCGTCTCAGTCCGTGGGAAGTCTTTCCGGCGGAAACATCCAGAAGGTGGTTGTGGCCCGGGAGTTTTCCAACGATCCGAAGCTGATCATCGCGGACCAGCCGACCCGCGGCATCGATGTAGGAGCCACGGAATTCATCCGCAAAAAGCTGGTAGAGCTTTCCCGCTCCGGGATCGCGGTCCTTCTGATCTCGGCAGATCTGAATGAGGTCATGGAGCTTTCGGACAGTCTCATTATCATGTGCGGCGGAAGGATCGCCGCGTACTTTGAGGATACGAAGGATCTGACAGATGATCTGATGGGCAGATATATGCTGGGAATCGAGAAACAGAGTCCCGAGGAGATCAGGAGGGTGTGCCATGAATAAAAAGAACAGTACCAAATTCAGCCTGATCCGCGGCGCATCGGCTCTGGGGATCGCCCTCCTTGTGGCTTTCCTCCTCATCTTTTTCAGCGCCCAGGGAGCGACCTTCTCCGAAAAGATCGCATCCTCCATCAAGGCACTGCGGGAGATGCTGATCAGTCCCCTGTTCAAGAAAAACGGAAATTTCAGCATGAAGAACTTCAGCGATGTGCTGGCCGGAATGATCCCCATCATGTTCACGGGTCTTGCCACCTGCATCATGTTCGGGGCCAATCAGTTCAATCTGGGAGCGGAGGGCGGCATTATGCTCGGCGCTTTCGTGACGGCTCTGGTGGCGATCTACGTGCCTCTTCCGGGGCCGCTGCTGATGGTTGCGGCTGTGCTGACCGGTGCCGCGGCGGTAGGCATTGTCATGCTGATCCCTGCTGTTCTGAAGGCGAAGCTGGGAGTGAGCGAAATGGTCAACTCCCTGATGCTGAATTATGTGATCATGTATTTCCTGAATTACCTGATGAACAGCTATCTGGCGGATACCAGCAAAGGAAATACCCAGACCTTCCCCTTCCGGGAAAACGCCCAGATTCCCCAGATGATCGAGAACGGCTCCCGCCTTTCCTGGGGCTTCGTCGTGGGAATCATCATGGTGATCCTGTGCTGGATCTTCATGTACCGGACGAGATGGGGCTACGGAATCCGGATGACGGGCATCAATCAGCCCTTTGTCATGTATTCCGGCATGAATGTTCCTCTTATCGTCATCCTCTGCCAGGTGATCGGCGGATTCCTGGCCGGTATGGGAGGCGGTATCGAGATGCTGGGACGGTATAACGTATATAACTGGTCTGCCCTTCCCGGCTATGGCTGGACGGGGATCACAGTGGCGATCCTGG
Organism: Blautia sp.; assembly: GCA_017420455.1. GTDB lineage: Bacteria > Bacillota > Clostridia > Lachnospirales > Lachnospiraceae > Blautia_A. The sequence goes on along the minus strand of JAFOJB010000083.1, from coordinate 629 downwards.
CCGGAAACAACCCGATCTACGTTCCGCTGGCAGCCTTTTTCATGTCCTATCTGACCAAAGGCTGTACGCTGATGTCTACAAACGCCAATGTACCTTCCCAGCTGATCAGCATCATCCAGGCCGTGATCTTCATCTTCTTCGCGGCGCAGCAGTTCCTGTCAGGATACCGGCAGAAGCTGGTGGTGAAGAGCGCCCGGGAGGAACTGGCCCAGAAGGCACTCTCAGCAGGAGAAAGGAGCGAAAAGTAATATGAACATTCTCACGACAGATTTCTTTTTCTCCATCATCCGTATTGCAACGCCGATCCTGCTGGCTACTCTGGCAGCAGTCATCGGGGAAAAGGGCGGGGTGTCCAATATCGGTCTGGAAGGTATCATGATGATGTCCGCCCTGTTCGGCTCCCTTGGCGCCTACTGGTCCGGGAGCTGGTTCGCGGGGCTTCTCATCGCCATGGTGGTGGGGCTTCTGGAGGCTCTGCTTATGGGCTTCTTCGCCTTCCATCTGAAAACGGACATCATCCTTGTGGGTACTGCCGTCAATATGGTGGGTTCCGGCGGGACCATCTTTCTGGTAAAGGTCATCACCAACGGAACCATGGGACAGTCTCTTACCTCCACTACTTCCCTGAT
>JAFOJB010000082.1 GCA_017420455.1 Blautia sp. | reverse complement strand
TGGTGCTGGAATCGAACCTGATCAAGGAGCACCGGCCGAAATATAACACCATGCTGAAGGACGACAAAAGCTACCCCTTTATCAAGGTAACGGTCAATGAGGAATATCCCCGGGTCCTGTTCTCCCGCAGCATGAAGAAAGACAAATGTAAATACTTCGGTCCCTACACCAGCGCAGCGGCTGTAAAGGATGTGATCGAGCTGGTCCGGCGTCTCTACATGGTACGCTCCTGCAGCCGGTCCCTTCCCAGGGATTTCGGGAAGGAAAGGCCCTGTCTGTATCATCACATGAAGCAGTGCACGGCTCCCTGTACCGGGAAGGTCCCTTCGAAGAAATACAGAGAAAATATAGACGCCCTGCTGAAGTTTCTGAACGGGGACTATCAGGACACCCTGGATTCCCTCACAGAAAAAATGCAGACAGCTTCGGACGAGCTGCGTTTCGAGGAAGCCATGGAGTACCGCGACCTGATCCAGAGCATCAGGCGTGTGGGAGAGAGGCAGAAGATTACCAGCTATGGTGAGGAGGACAGAGATATCATAGCTGCCGCCATGGACGAGAGCGAAGACCTTCGGGATCAGGATGCTGTGGTACAGGTGTTCTTTGTCCGGGATGGAAAGCTGATCGGCCGGGAGCATTTCTTCCTGCGCGTTGCCAGGTGGGACAGGAAGGAACAGGTATTGTCCAGCTTTATGAAGCAGTATTACGCAGGAACGCCTTTTATCCCCAGGGAGATCATGACGCAGACAGAGATCGACGACGCCGGGGTCATTGAAAGCTGGCTTTCCTCCCGACGCGGCCAGAAGGTTCATATTCTGGTTCCAAGAAAGGGAAGCAAGGAAAAGCTGGTAGAGCTGGCGGCAGAGAATGCGTGGATGGTCCTTTCAAAGGACAGGGAACGGATCAAAAGGGAAGAGGGCCGTACCATCGGAGCCGTTCACGAGGTGGAGGAATGGCTGGGAATGGAAAACCTTTCCAGAATGGAGGCCTATGATATTTCCAATATCAGCGGTTACGAATCGGTGGGTTCCATGGTGGTCTATGAAAAGGGAAAGCCGAAGAAAAGTGATTACCGGAAATTCAGGATCAAATGGGTTCAGGGACCGAACGACTATGCCAGTATGGAAGAAGTCCTTACCCGGCGCTTTACGCACGAAGCGCAGGGGGAATTCGACAGCTTTGCCCGCCTTCCGGACCTGATCCTGATGGATGGCGGCAGAGGACAGGTAAACATCGCAGAGAAGGTTCTGGAAAAACTGGGACTTTCCATTCCGGTAGCCGGGATGGTGAAGGACGACAACCACCGTACCAGAGGGCTGTATTTCCGGAACGTGGAGATCCCCATCGACACCAGTTCGGAAGGCTTCCGCCTGATCACCCGGATCCAGGATGAAGCCCACCGCTTTGCCATAGAATACCATCGTTCTCTCCGGAGCAAAGAACAGGTGCACTCTGTGCTGGATGATATTCCCGGCATCGGCGATACCCGGAGAAAGGCCCTGATGCGCCGTTTCCGTTCTATAGAAAAGATCAGGGACGCTTCTCTGGAGGAGCTTTCGTCCACGGAGAGCATGAATGCCAGGAGCGCGGAGGAAGTCTATGCATTCTTCCATAAGGACAATCCGGGCAAAGAGGCATAGCAGGAGCAGACCACTGGTTTACAGTCCCCGGCCGGTGAGACCCTGAACAGCAGCCAGGCCTGAAACTTAATGGTTTTTTTCAGCAGAAAAGTATGATATAATATATGTCAGCATATTCTTACGAATAAGAGGAGAACAAGACATGAAGGGTGTACAGTTGACGAAACTGGTTCAGGAGATGAATCTGACAAATCTGACTCCCGATATCGATTTGAGGGAAATCATTGTAAAGACAGCTGAGATCAACCGTCCGGCTCTGCAGCTGACAGGGTATCTGGAACATTTTGCCAATGAAAGGGTACAGATTATCGGGTATGTGGAATATACCTACCTTATGACGCTCCCCGACGAAGAACGCATGTTCAAATATGAACGCTTTATTTCCAGCAAAATTCCCTGTGTAGTATTCAGTACCATGACAAGGCCTTCCCAGGATATGATCGATCTGGCACTGAAATATAAGGTCCCTACCTTCGTCACGGAGAAGACCACTTCCAGCTTTATGGCAGAGATCATCCGCTGGCTGGGCGTACAGCTGGCTCCCTGCATTTCCATTCATGGTGTCCTGGTGGATGTTTTCGGTGAAGGCGTGCTGATCACCGGAGAAAGCGGGATCGGAAAAAGCGAGACAGCCCTGGAGCTTATTAAGCGCGGCCACCGGCTGGTCAGCGACGATGTGGTGGAGCTTCGGAAGGTCAGCGATGTTACCCTGGTAGGCTCCGCGCCGGATATCACCAGGCATTTCATAGAGCTGCGCGGTATCGGCATCATCGATGTAAAAACTCTGTTCGGTGTAGAAAGCGTAAAGGATACGCAGGCCGTAGATCTGGTCATCAAGCTTGAGGAGTGGGACCGCGACAAGGAGTACGACCGCATGGGGCTGAATCAGGAGTATATCGAATATCTTGGCAACAAGATCACCTGTCATTCCATTCCCATCCGTCCGGGCAGAAACCTGGCGATCATTGTGGAAACCACCGCTGTAAACCACCGGCAGAAGAAAATGGGCTACAACGCTGCCGAGGAGCTCTACAAGAGAGTACAGGCAAATTTCACCAGGAAACGAAACGGGTACGAAGAGTGATGCTTTGCAGGAAACGCTGGCTTCTTCGTTTTCCTGCAGAAAACTGTTTTCAGAAAAAAGAACGCTTCCGGTTTTCCTTAAACGGAAAACCGGAAGCGTTCTTTTTTCTGAAAACAGTTTTCTGCAGGCAGCCCGTCACAAAAAGACGCTGCGCCGCGTTGCCGTCAATCGGCGGTGTCCGAAAGACGACATATTGCTGAAACACTGTTTCACCGGAATCATTCGTCATAGATGACATCTTCTACGGCATAGTTATCTTCTTCCCAGTTGAATTCTTCGAGTGTCTCAACATCCTGGTCGTCCCAGTTCTCTGTGAAAGAATCGTTGTCGATCGTCCAGGTATCGGTATTCTCCGGGACATGATCCGGCGATGTGTTTTCCGTCGTATCTTCCATGATCACGTTGTCGGAATAGGTGACAGACTGCGTTGTGTCTTCTGTATAATCGGTGGTATCCTCGTCGTAATCCCAGTCCCAGCCGGAATACACATGCTCCTCGCAGGTTTCCGTGGGAATGGTGCTGATATCGAAAAACTCGGTGACTGTATCGCAGTAATCTGCCGCCAGAAGTCCGGTTTCCTTACAGACCGTGGCTTCCTGAATGGAGGCCGGCATCTCAAAGGTCTTCACCGGCAGATCCTCGTGGATCCGGTTCATGACCCTGGTCCACAGATTCTTATGAAAATCCCGGGCTGCGGTGGGCAGCTTTTCATTGTTGTCATAGCCGGACCATACCGCACAGGTATAATAAGGAGTGTACCCGACGAACCACAGGTCGTTATAGGCCTCTGTGGTACCGGTTTTTCCGGCAGCCGGCATTTTCTCCAGACGGCACGCAGTACCGGTACCGTGGTCGATGACATCCTCCATGGCGCTGGTAAGGAGCCAGGCCGTGCTTTCCTTTATGACAGAACGGGGAACGGAGGTGTTATCGATCAGTACGTTCCCGTTATGGTCCAGGATCCTGGTATAGTAGATCGGCTTGATATAATTTCCGTTATTGGCAATGGCCGCATAAGCCGCGCACAGCTCTACATTGGTGACACCTTTGGTAATACCGCCGAGGGCGGTGGCCAGGTTGGCGTCGCTCCACACATTTCCGTTTTCGTCGGTATCGGCTTCGGTGCCGTGAGCCAGGGTAGTAAAGCCGAAATTATCCAGGTAATGCAGACCAAGTGCGGGGGTAACCTGTTCCAGGCATTTGACGGCGACGACGTTTACGGAACGGGTGATGGCATCCCGGATGGTGGTATCTCCGCCATAGGAACGGTCGGAGTTGTTTACCGGAGAACCATCCGGATAGCTGTAGGGCTCATCCAGGAAGGTTGTGGCCAGCGTCATGCCCTTTTCGTTCAGGGCAGGGGCGTAGGTGGAGACCAGCTTGAAGGTGGAACCAGGCTGCC
>JAFOJB010000081.1 GCA_017420455.1 Blautia sp. | reverse complement strand
TCCAGGTGATCGGCATCGCGCTCTTCGCCTACCTGTTCTTCGGCTTCATGCTGATGCCCTGCCTGAACACTCTGACCAGCATTTTCAACACCAGGACCCCTGCCGGAGAAAGGGATGCCTTTGCCGTTATCCGCTTCTTCTTCGCCGGAAACATGAGAAAATATGTCTGGAATTCTCTGAAGCTGGCCTTGTGTCTGGTCGTGACCGTCAATATCGTCGGCGTATCCATCGTCCTGCTCACAGAGTATTTCGACATCAAAGGAGCAAGGATCCTGCGGCTGGGTTATATGACTATCCTCATCTATTCAGGCGTAGCCCTGGTCACCGGATACCTTTTTCTCTATGCACCGGACGGCATCCTTACCGCCGCCCTGAAAAACGCGTTCCCCGGCGCCAATACCAGCTGGTTCACGGGCTTCAACGCCGTGCTCTTTACCATGACCTTTGCCTGTACCAGCAACCACGCGCTGTTCCTTCGGAATGCCATCCGCGGGATCGACTATAACACCGTGGAAGCGGCGCGGAACATGGGAGCCAGGCCCTTCAAGGTATTGTGGAAGGTCGTCTTCCCTACCCTGATCCCTACCATGTTTTCCCTCACCGTAATGACCTTTATCACCGGTCTGTGCGCCATGTCTGCTCCCACATTGCTGGGTTACGATTCCATCAACCCGGAAATTGTCCGGCTGGCCGGCTCCAGTACGGCGGATGAGGCCTTTCCCCAGGCAAGGGCCGCGCTTCTGTCCATTATCCTTGCCATGTTCACCATCGTCCTTCTGACGATCCTTTCCGCCTACGAACGCAAGGGCCATTACCTTTCCGTCTCAAAGACAAAGGCAAGGCTCCAGAAGCAGAAGATCGACAATCCCACGGCCAATGTACTGGCTCATATTTACGCCTATGTCCTGTTCATCATCTACATGACTCCTGTAGTGATGATCATCGTGTTCTCCTTCCAGACCTACGGTGCCATCCGTATGAAAAAGCTGGATCTTACGCAGTGGACACTGATCAACTTCTTCGGGAAGCAGGATTACGAATATATGACCAACCGCGGAAAGTACAAGCTCCGTGAAGGGGCCATCTCCGGCGTATTTTCCAATGATGCCACTCTGGGAGGCATCAGGCTGAGCTTTATCCTGTCCGCTGTCGCGGCAGCCCTGGCATGCATCATCGTGGTGGCAGCCTGCAATTATATCTTCAAACACAGGAACAAAAAGTCCGGCATCGTGCTCGAATATGCCCTCCTGTTCCCCTGGCTGCTGCCTACCATCCTGATCTGCTACTCCTACCGGACCTATTTCAACAGCGAATCCATCTGGTACGTAGGAAACCAGAACCTCTACTATGCGGAACGGGTCAGGCTGCTGATCATCATGGCGTATACGGTGACCAAGCTGCCCTTCTCTCTGCGGATGGTGAAAGCCGCTTTCTATTCCATCGACGACGAGCTGGAGGACGCCGCCAGGAATCTGGGTTCCTCACAGCTGAGGACCTTTCTCCAGGTAAAGCTCCCCATCATCCTTCCCAGCGTCCTGGCCGT
>JAFOJB010000080.1 GCA_017420455.1 Blautia sp. | reverse complement strand
ATCCACGATTCCCACCTATACCCGGATGATGGCCGGACAGGTTCTTTCTCTTAAGAACCGGGATTACATTGTCGCGGAGAAGGTCATGGGAGCAAAAAACGGCAGGATCCTGCTGAAGCATATTCTGCCGAACTGCTTCTCGCCGATCCTGGTGCTCCTGACCTCCAACATCGGTATGACCATTCTGGCAGAATCCTCCTTGAGTTTCCTGGGAATGGGGATCAACCCGCCCACGGCGTCCTGGGGCGCCATGGTGAGCCAGGGAAGCGCGAAGCTGCTGCTCAATCCCGTCTATGGAATTGCGCCCGGCTTCTGCGTATGCCTTCTGGTATATGGGTTCAATGTCCTGGGCGATGGCCTGAGAGATGTCCTGGATCCCCGCCTGAGGGGAAGTTTGTAAGGAGGCGAAGATGGACCATTATCTGGAAGTTTCAGATTTAAGAGTAACGTTTGCGGGAGACAGCGGAAAATCTGTTGCGGTGGAGGATGTCTCCTTTTACGTGGATCCCGGCGAAGTGGTGTGCTTCGTAGGGGAGAGCGGTTCCGGAAAAAGTGTGACGCAGCTGGCAGCGCTTCAGCTTCTGCCTGTGCCGCCGGCCTGTATAGAGAGCGGAACGGTGCTGCTTTCCGGGGAAGACCTGATGCAGTACAGGGCGGCCAGCGCCACAATGCGCGCCATACGGGGCGGAGAGATCGGGATGATCTTTCAGGAGCCCATGACCAGCCTGAATCCTACCAAACAGATTGGAATACAGATCGCGGAGTCTGCCATGTTGCACCTTCATCTGGGAAAAAAGGAAGCAGAGAAAAAGGCGGTAGAACTCCTCCGGCAGGTGGGAATTCCGGATCCGGAAAGCCGGCTCTCCGAATATCCGCATCAGTTTTCAGGAGGAATGCGCCAGCGTATCATGATCGCCATCGCCATGGCTTCGGATCCGAAGATCATCGTGGCGGATGAACCGACGACAGCTCTGGATGTGACCACGCAGGCCCAGATCCTGGAGCTTCTTTCCAGTCTGGCGAAGAAGAACAATATCGCCCTGATCCTGATCACCCACAATCTGGGCATTGTTGCAAGATACGCGGAAAGGATCTATGTCATGTATGCCGGGAACGTGGTAGAATCCGGTACCAGCATGGACATATTTGCGTCTCCGCATCATCCGTATACCAAAGGCCTCCTGAAGGCGGTGCCGCGTCTTGACCTGGGAGAGCACAGGCTGATCCCCATCGACGGACTGCCGCCCTCTCCCGGAAAACGACAGAAGGGCTGCCAGTTTGCCAATCGCTGTCCTTATGCGCTGGAGATCTGTGAAACGAAACCTGTTCTTGCCGGGATAGAAGGGATCCATTTCTGCGCCTGTCACAGAATGCAGGAGGATCTGGATACAGCAGGAGAGAAAGAAGCGCAGGAAAGCAGGAAATCCACGGAAAACCTGGGAGATGTCATCCTGGAGGTGAAGGATCTCAGGGTGACCTATCCCATCCGCAAAGGTCTCCTGAACCGGAAGGTGGGCGACGTGACCATCCTGGATGGAATTTCCTTTGCCATCCGCCGCGGCGAGACTCTGGGACTGGTGGGGGAATCCGGCTGCGGAAAGACTACGGCAGCCCGGGGGATCCTGAAGCTGATCGAAGGGACGACAGGAGGGGTCTCTCTGATGGGAAAGCAGATCCTTTCCCTGAAGGAAAAGGATTTCCGGCCGCAGAGAAAGAGCATTCAGATGATTTTCCAGGACCCCTTCAGTTCGCTGGATCCCAGAGTGACGGTGGAGGACCTTGTGGGAGAACCTCTGCTGATCCATAAGCTGGTAAAGGATAACCGGCAGTATCACAGTCGGGTGGATGAACTCCTGGAGCTGGTAGGACTGGATCCTGCCCTGAAGGACAGGGTCGCCCACGAATTTTCCGGCGGGCAGCGGCAGAGAGTCGGGATCGCCCGGGCTCTTGCAGCCGATCCCGACGTGATCATCTGCGATGAGCCGATCTCTGCGCTGGATGTTTCGATCCAGGCGCAGATCATCAATCTTCTGGAGGATCTGCAGGAAAAGATGCAGCTTACATATCTGTTTATTGCCCATGACCTGGCTGTGGTAAAACATATCAGCCATCGGGTGGCAGTGATGTATCTTGGCAATATCGTGGAAATTTCTGACAGTGAAGAACTGTATGCGAATGCAAGGCATCCCTATACGCGGGCTCTTCTGGACGCGATCCCGATCCCGGATCCCGGAGTGGAGCTGGCCCGGAGCCATGAGATGCTGCGGGGCGAGGTCCCCAGTGTTCTGAACCGTCCTGCAGGGTGCTGTTTTGCGGATCGCTGCATTTATGCAGCGCCTCAGTGCCGGGAGAAAAAACCGGAGCTTGTTTTCGACGAAAAGGGGCATGGAACTGCCTGCTATGCGCCTTTGTGAGGGGACGAAGAAGGAGAGTGAGTGAACCGATGGGAATTGATAAAAATGTTTCTGTGATCGCTCTGGGAGATGTGATCCTGGGGGATGAGGAAGATTACTATGTAGGGGCCATAAAGGAAACCCTGGATTCCTATGATGTCCGGATCGGCCAGCTGGAGGTCCCCTATACCAGGAGGAATCCTGTACTGGACGGCCTTTCCCGGGAGCCTGAAAGACTGGAGGCCCTGCAGGGGCATATGGATATCATGACGCTGGCAGGAAACCACCTGTATGACGCCAAAGAGGAAGGAATCGAGGACACTATCCGGAAGCTGGATGAGCTGAAGATCCTGCATACCGGAGGCGGGAGCAGTCTTTCCGAGGCATCTGTTCCGGCCGTCTTTGAGAAGAACGGAGTGAAGATCGGCGTCCTGAATTATAACTGCGTCGGTCCCAACGCCGCCTTTGCCGGGCCTTCGAAAGCAGGGGGGAATTATGTCAGAGTCTATACCACCTACGACCTGGGAGATGTGGCTAACCCGGGAGGCCCCCCGGAGCATATTCATACCTTTCCGGAAGCAGAATCCTTTGAAAGGATGAAGGAAGAAGTGTCTGCCCTGCGGGAAAAGGCGGATGTGGTGATGGTATACTTCCACAAGGGAATCGTACACAAGCCCATAAAGCTGGCAGAATACGAAAAGGTGGTTTCCCACGCGGCGATCGACGCAGGGGCGGACGTGGTCTTTTCCTGTCACAGCCATATCCTTCACGGAAATGAAATCTATAAAGGAAAGACCATTTATCACGGGCTGGGGAACGGTATCGCCTGGGTTCCTTCCCTGGGACCGTGGTATAAGTTCAGGAACGCGAAGAAGAATGATGTCTTTGATCCGGAGGACTGGACAAGGAAGCGGATCGAGCGTTTCGGCTTCGCGCCGGATCCGGAGTATCCCACCTATCCCTTCCATCCGGAAGCAATCTACAACACCTTTGCGATCCTGAAGATCGAGGAGGGGAAGATTACAGAAACCGGCGTTCTGCCGGCGATTGTCGGAAAGGATGGGGCTCCCCGGGTAGTTCAGCGGGAAAACGGCGGGGAAGAGGTTCTTGCCTATCTTCAGAAGATCACCGATGGCGCGGGACTGAATGTGTCCTATAGCTGGGATGGAGATAATATCCTGTTTGCGGAGAAGGGATGAAAGGTCCGATGTACATGCCGGCTGCTGTGAAGCTGCGCCTGCTGCATCCTGCCGGCATCCTGGCGGGCAGGTCAGATGCTGTACAATGGATGCCGGGTTTTCCAGAAGAGACACCCTGGACAGTCAAAGAAAGGAAGAACGAAAGTTATGGCATATGCACATGTAAATGGAGTGGATATCTGGTACGACGAATATGGTGAGGGAGACAAATATGTGGTCTGTGCTTCCGGCGGGGATTTCAAACATGCCGATTTTTCGAGATGGCCGTACTATATGGCGGACTATGGCTATCATCTGATCACCATGACGCTGCGCGGACACTGGAAATCCACCCATGTGACGGAAGATTACGGGAAAGAGTGGTACAACATTTATGCCGATGATGTGTATGAAGCGGCGAGACAGATCATCGGGGACGACAGGAAATTTATTTATATGGGGCTTTCCCATGGAAGCGGCGTCGGCTGGCATCTGGTCACCCGGCACCCCGAGGCGGTAAGCTGCTTTGTAGCCATCGTATGCGGCCCGCATTATCTGAACGGAGACCTGAATGAAAAGCAGACCTCCTTCGCAAGGGAGAGGACCATTCAGGCAGCGGATGATCCGGTGCTGAAGGAGCAGATCATGAAGGAGTGGGAGCCCGACTGGAGCAGGATTCCTCCGGAACGTCTGGAGGAAGAAAAGGCCATGTATCAGCAGCGCTGCCAGGACTGGATGGAGATGACGCCCGAAGAGATGCGGGTACGTCCACGTATTGCCTTTGCCTGGATCGATACAGAGGAAGAGCTGGTGGAGAAATTGAAGACGGTACAGGTCCCCATGCTGATGCTTGCGGCAGGCCAGGATTCCATAGTCAATCCTAAGGCCATGTTCCGCTCTGCCATGGCGGTGCCGAACGCGAAGACCATCTTTTATCAGAACGCTCAGCATGGCTTTGCCATGGGCAAGGACGCCCTGGCGGAGGACGCGAAGGAAGAGATCCTTCTTTTCCTGAAACAGCAGGAAAGACTGGGAAATATCAGATAGAGAGTTACTGTTCATATCCGGGCAAGACTGCGAAAGCTGTCACTCCGCAAGATGAGGAATTCAGGCGCGAAGCGCCAGGAGAGATTGCAGGGCGGGAATTCCGAATGTTGTGGAGGGCTGTGAATAGTAATGATAGAGAAAGGGCAGGATCCGGCTGCATGGGCTGTGCAGCCGGATCCTGCCCTGCTTTTCTGGACGGATTATCTGGCGATCAGGTTCTCCAGTGTTTCAAAAAGCTGTTCCGGCTCTACGGGTTTGGAAAGGTGGGCGTTCAGTCCTGCCTGCATGCTGCGCTGCACATCTTCGTCAAACGCATTGGCGGTCAGCGCGATGATCGGTATGGTCCTGGCGTCCGGCCGGTCCATGGCCCGGATCGCTTTTGTCGCCTCCAGACCATCCATTTCCGGCATGCGCATATCCATGAGAATGGCATCATAATAGCCCGGTTCATGAGCGCTGAAGGTTTCCACGGCAATCCTGCCGTTTGCTGCCACATCCGCGTCGATCTCACGCATTGTAAGCACCATCATCAGGATCTCGGCATTTACGGCTACATCTTCGGCCAGGAGGACTCTGCGTCCTTTAAGATCGGCCGTCTTTCTGGCCAGCGCTTCGTTCTTGCGGCGGAATGCTTCCCGGAATTCGTCCATGACGTTGGCTGCAAACAGCGGTTTTGGTACGAAGGTATCTACGCCTGCGTCTCTTGCTTCGTCTGCGATATCATCCCAGTTGAAGGAAGTGAGGATGATAATGGGAGTATTCTTCCCGACGATCGACCGGATCTGGCGTGTGGTTTCAATACCATCCATTTCCGGCATCCTCCAGTCTACCAGGATCAGATTGTAATCTTCCCGCCGGCCATGACGGATCCTGACCTTGTCGACGGCTTCCCAGCCGGTTTGCGCGGTTTCGCAGCGAATGCCGATCTGACCGAGAATGATCTGGGCATGCTCCAGAGCGATCCTGTCGTCGTCAATCACAAGTACGCTCATTTCCTGCGGATCCAGGTCACCCTCCCTGAACGCGGCGGCTTTCCTTTCGGACTCGTCAAGTGTGACTGTCACGGTAAAGGTGGTGCCGACGCCTTTTTCACTTTCAACTTCGATATGACCGTTCATCAGTTCCACGATACTTTTCGTGATCGGCATTCCAAGGCCGGTGCTGCCATATTTGTTTGTGGAGGAGGAATCCTCCT
>JAFOJB010000079.1 GCA_017420455.1 Blautia sp. | reverse complement strand
TTACGAGCTGTTTCTGACAGAACTGGAGCAGCTTCGGAAGAACAGAAAAGAACCGGGATTGATGAATGGACAGGCGGTAGTATGCTGAAAAAAACGAAAGAGGGGATCGGGCTTCTCCGCCGCAATGTGCCGGCGCTGTTGTGGTTTGAGCTGCTGTATAAACTCCTTGGAGTAACTCTGTTTTTTCCGCTTCTGTACGGAATATTTGATTTTTGCATGTTCATCACCGGTTATCGTTATCTGACGCTGGAAAATGTCCGGTTTTTTTTCAGGAATCCTCTGGTTTACCTGGGAATCCTCCTGATGGTTCTTCTGCTCCTTCTTTATGCTTTCCTGGATATCAGCGCGGTGATCTATATCCTGCACTGCTCCTGGTGCAGAAAAAGAACCACTGCGATCCTGGCTATGCGGTTTGCCGTCAGGAACCTGAAGGCGGCGTGGAAAAAGGGAAACAGACGGATCTTCCGCCTGGTCCTGCTTACGATTCCCATATACAATGCAGGACAGATCCCGGAGCTGTTTTCCACATATTCTGTCCCGAATCTGTTCCTGCTGCCGGCGTCCTCCAGAGAAGCCATTATTCTGGGGATGCTGGCCGTGTACCTGCTTCTTCTGCTGCCTTTCCTGAGGAAGATGTATGTGTTCCACTATTTTACTCTTGAAGCGGTGGGGTACGATGAGGCTGTGAAAAAAGGTAAGGCGCTGGGAGAAAAGCATCATTTTTCAGACGCTGTGATCTTTCTGGGATTTCAGGCCGTATGTTTCCTTTTATATATCTGCCTTCTGTTCGCGGCGATTTTCTTCATAATCCTGTTTAACCGGGTGTTTTCGGGGTTCAGTCATCTGAATCAGCTGTATTTTTCTGTGGTGAAGATCGCGATGACGGTGTTCATTCTGATTTTTACTTTGCTTGGTGTTCCGGTGAGTGTGATCTGTTCTTCTTTTCTGTATTATACCCGAAAAGGAATCGCAGAGGAGAGAACAGCAGGCCTGGCACAGGTCCACAAAGCCAGAAACTGCCGGATCTCGGAAAGGGAAAAAGCTCTCCGGACAAAATACAGGAAAGCAGTGTTCCTGTCGGAAATGGCGGTTTTTTTCATCACGGTCAGCCTGTGCTGCTTCTATATATACAGGGCGCACAGAGGGGAACTGAAGAGGAACATAGAATTTTTGGACAATATGGAGGTTACGGCACACAGAGGCGCTTCCCGGTATTACCCGGAAAATACCATGATCGCCTTTCAGGGCGCTCTGGAGGCCGGCGCGGACTGGATCGAACTGGATATCCATGAAAGCAGGGACCGGCAGATTTTTGTGATGCATGACAGAAACTTTAAAAGGACCACAGGAAAGAACGCAAATGCATGGGAACTTACCTACGATGAGATCCGTACACTTGACGCGGGAAGCTTTTTTGATGATGAATACAGAGGAGAAAAAATCCCTCTGTTGTCGGAGGTCATTGATTTTGCCAAAGAGGCCGATATCCGGCTGAATATCGAGCTGAAGCCTGCCGTTCAGGAGGCGGAGCTTGAAGAACTGCTGGTCTCGCTTCTTCATGAAAAGGATTTTGTTTCCAGGTGCGTGGTCACCTCTCAACAGTATGAAGCTCTGGAGAAGATCAAAAGCCTTGATGAGGAGATCACCACTGTATATGTGATGGGCTTTGCTTACGGAAATATCAACCGGCTCCAGGCGGCAGACAATTTCAGCATCCGCTACAGCAGCATCACCGACTCCCTTGTCAGAAGGGGGCATAACGCAGGCAGGCAGATTTATGCCTGGACGGTGAACGGGAGAGATGCCATTAACCTGATGACGGAAAAACAGGTGGACAATATCATTACGGACAATGTTTATCTGGCCAGGCAGTGTATTTCCACCAGAGCAAACAGCGACACCCTGAACGACTATATCCAGTTCCTGAACCGGGAAATCCGTCTTCTGTCCTACCGTTTCCGTATGAACTCCTGAAACCATGAACGGTACAGAGAAGAGAGGGAAGTTCATTGTGATTTTGGAAATTCTCTTGCATTCCGCAGATATCTGCGCTATAATAGCGACCGTGAAAAGAAAATTCTTCGGGGCAGGGTGAAATTCCCTACCGGCGGTAGAGTCCGCGAACTGCAGCAGGAATATTGGTCTGCTGCGGCTGATCCGGTGAGATTCCGGAACCGACAGTAAAGTCTGGATGAGAGAAGAACGTTAAAGTGATGCGCTCATGAACCCCGGCGGCCGCAGGCTTCCGGGGTTTTGTTCAATGAAGACCGACATTCGTGGGATTTTCTTTTTCGATGCAGCAGAGGATCGGAGCAGTCATTACCCGATCCCGGAGTAAACAGGCTATTTTTCAGAAAGGGAGAAGAACACCATGTCAGAAATTACAGCAAAACGCAGCAGAACCAATATGGCAGCAAGGACCATCACCGGAATCGGCGTGCTTTCCGCGGCAGCATTTGTACTGCAGATGATCGAAATTTCCGTCCCCATCATGCCCAGCTTTCTCAAGTTCGATTTTTCGGATCTCCCGGCACTCATAGGTTCCTTCACACTCGGCCCCGTCAGCGGTATTCTTATCGAGCTGGTGAAGAATATTCTGCATACCTTCGATTCCGGAAGCTTCGGGGTAGGAGAGCTTTCCAATTTCCTGCTTGGCGCCGTATTTGTGGGGATTGCCGGACTGGTATATAAACTGAAAAGGAGCAAAAAGGGAGCCCTGACCGGAGCTTTGGCCGGAGCAGCCGCGATGGCTGTGATGTCCGTTCCCTTCAACTATTTTGTAGTATATCCGGTTTACTACAATTTCATGCCGGAGGAAACCATCCTGGGAATGTATCAGGCTATTCTTCCTTCTGTAAAGAGCATTCTGCACAGCCTGCTGGTGTTTAACATGCCGTTTACTTTTGTAAAGGGAATCGTGAATGTGGTCATCACCTTCCTGATCTACAAAAGAATTTCACCGATCCTGAAAGGGACAAATTACTGAAGCACCTGCAGCCGGATGTTGTGATGCGGCAGGGAGCAGACAGACCGTTCGGCGGAAGGATGCTTTTTTGTACTGGAATCATGAATTATCGTGCCCATGGAGACCCGTCTTCATGGGCAAAACTATGCGCTCTGCAACCAGATGGTGTGGCGTGATATGGGGCAAAAAGGCCGTTCAGCGGAATGATGTCCTTCTGCACTGGTATTATGTATGAAAAGGAGAAGAAAAATGGGTAAGATCCTAAAGGTGGACAAGATTGCGGATAATCCTTATGTAAGTCTTTATCATATCGATGCGGTCAGCGCGAGGAATACTCCTGTCAGTTATTATCTGGCTTCCCGGATTCAGAAGGCAGAGGAGCTGAAGCTTGCGACAGGGGAAAACAGGCCGGACGGCGTGATCATCTACAGCCTGTACGGGGAAAAAAGAGATAAGGTGGTGCTGGTCCGCCAGTATCGTTACACTATCGGCGGGTACATCTATGAATTTCCCGCCGGACTGGTGGAAAAAGGGGAGGATTTTCATCAGGGGGCTGTCAGGGAGCTTTACGAAGAGACAGGGCTTACACTGACGCCGCTCAATGTGCCTGCCTGCTTTGAAAAGCCCATGTTCACCACCATCGGCATGACCGATGAATCCTGCGCCACGGTCTATGGTTATGCCAGCGGAGAGATCAGCAAGGAGGCGCAGGAAGCCTCTGAAGAGATTGAAATTGTCCTGGCAGACCGGGAAGAGGTAAAACGGATCCTCCGGGAAGAAAATGTAGCGATCATGTGCGCATACATGCTCATGCATTTCCTGAAGGATGAAGATCCCTTCCACTTCCTGCAGGAGATCTAAAACAGGGTGCCTGTCCCCGTGAACTGTAACCACGTCTGCCAGACTGTCTCTTCATTTTTTAAAGGATATTTACAACTCCTCAGGAAATATGATACACTTGTGGGACAGGCAGCTGAATCCATCAGGGTGCAGGATGCACTTTTGGAGCAGGAAGCAGATCTGATATATGAGTTGATTTCAAGAAGGAGTACCATGAATAACTGGGAAAAAAATGTCCGTAAAGTTGTACCCTATACGCCGGGTGAACAGCCTTCGGATGAAAAGATGATAAAACTGAATACAAATGAGAATCCGTATCCTCCGGCCCCCGGAGTCCAGAAAGTGCTGCAGGAGATGGACGGAAGGGATCTCCGTCTGTATCCGGATCCGTCCATCCACGTCCTTACCAAGGCGATCGCGGATTCCTACGGCCTGGATACCAACCAGGTTTTTGTCGGAGTCGGGTCGGACGATGTACTGGCCATGAGCTTTCTTGCCTTTTTCAATTCGGATAAGCCGGTTCTGTTTCCGGATATTACCTATTCCTTTTACGATGTATGGGCGGATCTTTTCCGGATCCCCTACCGGTGTCCGGAACTGGATGAGGAATTCTGTATCTGCAAGGAGGACTATCTTGTGGAGAACGGCGGGATCGTGATCGCAAATCCCAATGCGCCTACCGGCGTGGAAATGGAGCTTTCGGATCTCGAGGAGATCATCAGCGCAAATCCTTCTTCCGTGGTGATCGTCGATGAAGCTTATGTAGATTTCGGTGCCCGCTCTGCCCTGGGCCTTATTGAGAAATATGATAATCTGCTGGTGGTGCAGACCTTCTCCAAATCCCGCTCTCTGGCGGGGATGCGGATCGGGTTTGCCTGCGGGAATCCGACGCTGATCAGGTATCTTCTGGATGTGAAATATTCCATCAATTCATATACCATGAACAGCGCAGCTATTGCCGCAGGCGCAGAGGCCATGAAGGACTGGGATTATTTCCGGGAGCACTGCGAAAAGATCGTGGTTACCAGAGAATGGACGAAGGAAAAGCTGGGAGAACTGGGATTTTCCTTCCCGGATTCCAGCACCAACTTTATCTTTGCAAAACATGAAAGGGTACCTGCAGCGGAACTGTTTGCTGCCCTCCGGGACGCGCATATTTATGTCCGCCATTTCGACAGACCGAGGATCAGCGAATATCTCCGGATCACGATAGGCACCCGTGAACAGATGGAAACATTTATTGCATTTCTGGAGAAGTATCTTTCTTCGAAGGATCATCCGGAAAAAAGCATGGAAGCATGATCGTTGAGACAGACCTCCACGCCGTCCGCGCGTCTGAACCATGGGAGCAATTCCGGGCAGGCGGGATTACGGCCGGATGGAGCCGGAGATCAACCTGAGTTTATTATAGAGGAGGCTGTATGGAATCACTTGTTACCTGGTTTTCTGAAAATTTATCACAGTATATTTCTGCAGAGCTTGTAGTTTTTATCATCTCAATGATCCCGATCCTGGAGCTTCGCGG
>JAFOJB010000078.1 GCA_017420455.1 Blautia sp. | reverse complement strand
TGGGAACCGGTCTGGATACCATTTCCGCCAAGATCCTGGGCGAGGTGCTGAAGGTTCCGCTGGAGCGGATCACGGTCCTTTCCGGCGATACGGATTCTGCCCTTTTTGATACCGGCGCCTATGCTTCCTCCGGAACCTTCTTCAGCGGAGGAGCCACCCTGAAGGCAGCAGAGGAGCTGAAAACCAATATCCTGAAGGAAGCAGCCCTGCAGCTGGAGGAAGAGGTTTCCGACCTGGAGATCCGGGAGCCTGGAGAGGTATTTTCCCATAAATCAGGGAAGGCGCTCAGCTTCTATGAGATTTCCCATACGGCCTGCTCGGGAACCGGGCGGGGCCAGGTGATCGGCCATGGAACCTTTGTGACAGGCTCCAATTCCGCCCCCTACGGCGCGCATTTCGCCCAGGTGGCAGTGAATATCCGGACAGGAGAGGTGAAGGTTCAGAAGTTCTACGCCATCCAGGATGCCGGAACTCCCATCAATCCGGAGTACGCCCTGACGCAGATGTACGGCGGCGTCCTGAAATCCATCGGCCACACCCTGTACGAGGACATGACCATCGCGGAGGACGGTACCGGACTCCGGCGGGATTTCACCACCTACGGCGTGCCCATGATCTATGAGCAGCCAGAGGACTTCAGGTCCGTTCTGGTGGATATCAACGATGACGCCGGACCCTTCGGCGCCAAGTCCGTCTCCGAGATCGCCTGCAACGGCGCCGCGCCGGCTATCGGGAACGCCATTCACGACGCCTGCGGTGTATGGATCAGCACCTGGCCCATGACGCCGGAGAAGATCCTCCGGGCGCTGGGCAGATTCTGAGAAAACGCTCCGGGCACCGGGCAGAATCTGAGACAACCCTCCGGACACCGGGCAGAATCTGAGACAACCCTCCGGGTAACAGGCAGAATCTGAGACAACCAGGCGGTTTCCTTCGAAGGATATCAACCAGTGCCTGAAAAACAGAAATCATTAATAATGCCGAACTTGCCCGGAAACATCTGAAAACATCTGAAAACGTCTGACAACATCAGGAATGGAAAAAGAAATCATTTGAATTGCTACTGGGAAAAAGGTGGTTTCATGGCATCATTTTATGTTAATGACCGGGAATATATTATAGAGAAGGACCAGAAACTCCTCCCCTTCCTGCGGGATACCCTGCTGTTGACCTCCGTGAAGGACGGCTGCAGCGAGGGAGCCTGCGGAACCTGTCATGTCCTGATCGACGGGAAGCCCACAAAAGCCTGTGTCCCGAAGCTTTCCAGACTGGAGGGAAAGCACGTCCTTACCGTAGAAGGCTTCTCCACGGAAGAAAAGGAGATTTTTGCCCGTGCTTTCGGGGAGGCCGGCGCAGTCCAGTGCGGTTTCTGCATCCCCGGAATGATGATCAGCGCCAAAGGACTTCTGGACAGGAATCCTTCCCCTTCCAGAACACAGGTGAGAGAAGCCATCCGAAATAACATCTGCCGCTGTACCGGTTATAAAAAGATCATCGACGGAATTCTGCTGGCAGCCCGGTATAAAAGAGAGGGAATGCCAAAGACCGCAGAGCGCAGCTGGAAGCTGGGAGAACGTGTCCCCCGGATCGATGTGCGGGAAAAGGTCTTCGGCACCGGAAAATATCCGGACGACATTCATCTGCCGGGGATGATCTACGCCAGCGCCGTGCGGTCTGCATATCCCCGGGCAGTTGTAAAAGCCATCCACAGGGAGGAGGCAGAGCGTCTTCCCGGCGTGGTGGGAATCTATACGGCAGCGGATATCCCGGGAAGTGTAAAGGTCGGACATCTGAAGCATGACTGGGATACCATGATCCCCATCGGTCATATGACCCATTACCTGGGAGACGCCATCTGTCTGGTGGCGGCAGAAACAAAGGAAATCCTGGAGCAGGCGAAGAGCCTGGTCCGGGTGGAATATGAAGAGCTGGAGATGATCCGGAATCCTCAGGAGGCAATGAGGGACGGAGCCCCGAAGGTGCATGAAGAGGAGAAGGACAATCTTCTGGCTCACTGGAAGGTGGAGCGGGGGAACGCAGAGGAAGCCATCCGGAATGCGGATTATGTCGTATCGGGACACTTCTCCACACCCTGGACAGAGCATGCGTTTCTGGAACCGGAATGCGCTGTGGCTGTGCCGGACGGGGACGGCGTCCTGATCTACAGCGCAGACCAGGGAGTGTATGATACCCAGCAGGAATGCATGACCATGCTGGGACTTCCCGCAGCCCGGGTGAAGGTCCGCAACATGCTGGTAGGCGGGGGCTTTGGCGGCAAGGAGGATGTCACGGTGCAGCACCATGCGGCACTGGCGGCATACCTTTCCGGACGACCCGTGAAGGTGAAGCTTTCCAGGGCGGAAAGCATCCTGATCCACCCGAAGCGTCATCCCGTGGAAAGGGATTTCACACTGGCCTGCGACAAAAACGGCATCATAAAGGGCCTTAAGGCAGCGGTGGTGGCGGATACCGGCGCCTATGCCTCGCTGGGAAGCCCTGTGCTCCAGCGGGCCTGCACCCATGCCTCCGGTCCATATCATTATACCGATTTCCAGATCGACGGGAAAGCCTACTATACCAACAATCCACCGGCCGGAGCCTTCCGGGGCTTCGGCGTCACGCAGACCTGTTTTGCGGTGGAGATGCTGCTGACAAAGCTTGCCGGAATGGTGGGAATCTCTCCCTGGGAGATCCGTTTCCGGAACGCCATCCGCCCGGGGCAGGCCCTGCCGAACGGGCAGATCGTGGACGAATCTACCGGCCTGGCAGAAACCCTTCTGGCCGTGAAGGATGCCTATGAGAAAGCCCCTGTCGCCGGGATTGCCTGCGCCATGAAAAACGCAGGCGTCGGCGTGGGGCTTCCGGACTGGGGCAGGGCGAAGCTGGTTGTCAGGGACGGGAAGGTGGAGATCCATTCCGGCGCCTCCTGTATCGGCCAGGGCCTGGGAACGGTCCTGACTCAGATGGTTTCTGAATGCACAGGCCTCCCCCGGGAGCTGATCCTGTATGATGCCTCCAGTACCTATGACGCCCCGGACTCCGGAACCACCTCCGGCTCCCGCCAGACCCTCGTTACCGGAGAAGCCGTGCGGCGCGCCTGCGAAAAACTGAACGAAGCCATGAAGCATGCCGGGAAGGCCGGAAATGCTGAGGATACCGGGAATGCCGGATATGCCAGATATGTCGGAAATGCTGAAAACGTTGAAGATGGCGGAAATACAGGAAAGGCTCCAGATGCCGGAAAGATGGGCCTGGATGGAAAAACGCTTCTGGCGAAGGCAGGGAACTACAGATTTCCGGAAGCAGAGCA
>JAFOJB010000008.1 GCA_017420455.1 Blautia sp. | reverse complement strand
CATGCATACCACCAGCGCTTATGGGAGCGCACGGCTGAAAAGGATCGATACAGAGCGGATCCGCCGGGAGCTGGAGAGCCGGAAGATCGTCATTGTCACCGGCTTTCAGGGTGTAAATAAATACGATGATTATACCACACTGGGGCGGGGTGGTTCGGATACCACAGCCGTCGCCCTGGCTGCGGCCCTTCATGCCGACGCCTGTGAAATCTATACAGACGTGGACGGTGTCTATACGGCAGACCCCCGTCTGGTGCCCACTGCCAGGAAGCTGAAGGAAATAACCTACGACGAAATGCTGGATCTTTCCACTCTGGGGGCGGGAGTGCTGCACAACCGTTCGGTGGAAATGGCGAAAAAATACGGCGTTACCCTGGTGGTGCGCTCCAGTCTCAATGACCACGAAGGTACCGTGGTGAAGGGAGAGGTGACTGTGGAAAGAATGCTCATCAGCGGCGTTGCCCTGGATACGGATTCGGTACGGATCGCTGTGATCGGCCTGAAGGATGCTCCGGGAATGGCCTTCCGGCTTTTCGACGCCCTGGCAAAAAAGAATATCAATGTGGATACGATCCTCCAGTCCATCGGACGGGCCGGGACAAAGGATATCTCCTTTACCGTGAACAAAGCGGATCTGGAGGATGCCATGAGTGTCCTGGAGGAAAATCAGGCCCGCCTGGGCTACAAGGAGCTCCAGTCAGAACGGGGCATCGCGAAGCTTTCCATTGTCGGGGCAGGGATGATGAGCAACCCCGGAGTTGCCGCAAAAATGTTTGAAAGTCTGTATAACGAAAATGTGAATATCAACATGATCTCTACGTCCGAAGTCCGGATCACCGTCCTGATCAACGAAAAGGACGGCGTCCGCGCCCTGAACGCGGTTCATGACGCCTTCAATCTGGTGGACTGAAACTGCGTCATACTTCAACACGCGCTATGAAGGAGACAGATTTTGCTGCACACCGTATTCTGGTCGATTTCACAAAATCGTCTTCCGGCAATCATGTATGTCAGTATATATTTGCGTATAAGAGGAGAATGAAATGAGTAATACCCGCAGATGGAAGATGCTGGCGAGGCAGGCTCTGTGGGACCGGCTCGGCACACCTGTGCTGGCCTGCCTTCTGGTGACCCTGCTGAATCTGTTCGGAGGATATATTGCCGGCCTTGTGTTTCCCGGAGCAGGGATCATGAACATTGTACTGAACGAGGTCTTCGCCCTGGGGATCTCCGTGCTTCTGTGCCTGTTTACGGCAGGCCTGTACCGGCTGCTGCTCTGTATGGCCAGAAGGAAAGAATACAGTCTCAGCGATCTGATATGGTATTTTAAAAACCAGCCGGACCGGATCCTGGTGGCGTCCTTTTTTCTGGCTGTCATCGCCTGGGTGACCAGCCTGCCCTCCAGCATCTACAGTTATACGATGCCGGCTGCCGGGACAGAACAGGAATATCTGAACCAGATGGCAGTATTCCTGGTATTGAATCTTCTCGGCCTGCTGGTCAATATCCTGGTGACGGTTCCGTTTACGCTGACCTATTATCTGCTCTGTGACCAGGAGGACCTGGGCGGTGT
>JAFOJB010000077.1 GCA_017420455.1 Blautia sp. | reverse complement strand
CGCCCTGCGGGCTCTCCTGGCGCTCCGCGCCTGAATTCCTCATCCTGTGGAGTGACAGCTTTCGCAGTCCTGCCCGGATATGAGACCTGATTTTTCCGTGCAAGCACGAAAATCCGGTCTCATATCCGGCAGGCTGTGAATAGTAACGATGATTCCTTTAATTCCTCCGGAATCCGGTTCCGCAGGCCGATTTCTTCGGTTTCTGCGGAACCTGGTCCCAAGGGAACTTATTTTTCTTTGCAGGCTTTCTTCAGTGCTTTGACGACGATCTTCAGAGCCTTGATCCGGGCGTATTTTTTATCGTTGGACTCCAGGATATGCCACGGAGCAAAGGCGGTGTTGGTCTTCTGAAGCATTTCGTTGATGGCTTCTTCGTACTGATCCCATTTCTCCCGGTTGCGCCAGTCCTCGTCTGTGATCTTCCACTGCTTTTCGGGAGTATTCTGGCGGTCGGTGAAACGCTCCAGCTGGGTCTGGTTGTCGATCTGCACCCAGAATTTGATCACCACGGCGCCCCAGTCGGCCAGCTCCTTCTCAAATTCATTGATCTCGTTGTAGGCACGCTGCCAGTCATTTTCACTGCAGAAGCCTTCGAGACGTTCTACCATGACTCTCCCGTACCAGGTCCGGTCGAAGATGGCGATATGGCCGTCCTTGGGAAGCCGTGTCCAGAAACGCCACAGGAAATGCCTGGCCTTCTCATGAGGCTCGGGACTGGCGATGGGCTGCACCTGGTATCCCCTGGGATCCAGAGCGCTGGTGATCCGCTTGATATTCCCGCCTTTTCCGGCAGCGTCCCAGCCTTCGTAGGCGATGACCACCGGAATCTTCTTTCTGTACAGCTCGTTGTGCAGATCCGAAAGCTCCTTGTGCAGGCGGTCCAGCTCCGCGTCATATTCCTCTTCCGTGAGAGTCTTGTCCTTCAGGGAGACATCTGCCAGCTTCGGGATCGGTTTCAGGGGGAAGGTATTCTGCAGGATCGGGGCAGCCAGGCTGTGATTCTTAAGGGCCGTGTCAATGCCCTGGTTCAGGAACTGCAGTACCTGCAGCTCCGCCCATTTTTTGTTCTTGGCGTCGATGATATACCAGGGAGCGGAGGAGCGGTTGGTATCGGAAAGATACTGGTCGAACACGTCCAGGTATTTGTCATACAGGCTGTTCTGATGGAGATCCCCTTTGCTCACCCTCCAGCGGGTGTTCTTATCCTCCTGCAGGGCATCCAGCCTTTTTTTCTGCTCTTTTTTGCTGATCTGGAAGAAAAACTTCATGACAAGATAACCGTTGTCCGTAAGAGAACGTTCGGTGGTATTGATGCTGCGGATCCGTTTTTTGTATTCATCCTCGGACAGTTCTCCGGTCATGAGGGCAGAGGTGACCTCCTCCATCCAGTAGGCGTCGAAGAAGGTGAATTTTCCTGCTTCCGGGATCTCCAGCAGATACCGGTACAGGAAAGGATAACGTTTTTCTTCCGGAGTCGGGGCCGCCATGGTCTTTACACGGAAGAACCGGGGATCGATATTCTTGATGACCTTTCCGATGATGCTTCCCTTGCCGGCGGCGCCCCAGCCCTCGAAAATGACCATGACCGGAAGCTTTGCTTCCTTGATCTTTGTCTGGAAAGCCGCCAGCTCTGTCTGGGCGGCCTTCAGCTGCTGCTTCAATTCCTCTTCTTCAGGTGGTGTGGCTTTCACAAAATCCTTTAACACAATGAACCCTCCTTTAACATAGATACACTGATATTGCAGGCCGGCCGGATAAGTCGTCACAATGACATTATTGACAGCCGGTCGAAGCTTTCCTGCTGATAATTATCATAATCTTACCATATCCTTCCGGATTCGTCAGCAGTTTTTTGGAAATTCTGCCCATATTTCATTGTCTGAAGCCGCATCCGCTGCGGACAGGAGGGGAGAAAAGGGGACGGTTCCTTTTTCTCACAAGACAGCGGCCGGATGTGAGAAAAAGGAACCGTCCCCTTTTCTCCCTTTTCTCCCCGGCGTTTTTTCTTCTTTTACTTGTTTTGTCAGCGGCGTTGGAATAAAATAATAATGATATCTTTTGCACCGGAACTCGTGGTATGAAAGTAAACTTTCATATTGATCGCCGTGAAAATGCCCTTGCAGGCAGGGATTTTCACTTTGTTCATATATGATTTTCCTGAAAGAAAAGGTGGTATATGAAGAGACGAATTTTGCGGTATACGTTTTTTTTCTTTCTCCTCATCCTGCAGGGGGCCTGCGCCAGGGCAGAAACCCTCATGAGGAACCCGGAAGTGCTGAGCATCGCGGACGATATTTCTGAGGATAACGATGCGCTGTTTGCGGAATATGTAGATGCCCAGTTCCATAAGGAAAGAGGATCAGAAGAGCTCCCATCTGCCAGAAAAGCTGTGGATGCGACCGGGTATCTTACGGACCTGGAAAAAAAGATTTACCGTCTGATCAGGCCATACATCGCCCAGGCAGCAGCGGGAGAGCGCTCTTCGGCTGTCTTTTCCGTGTCCGCAGAGGAGGTTGGACTCCTGGGAAAAAGATGGACCGCCTCCGAACTGGGCGTAGATACCATATTCTATCTCGATTCAGGCAGGTACCAGCATGAAGCCGGGCAGATCCTCGCACGGGAGATCGGCTACAATGCGGCACTTCTTGCAGCGGTTGCCATGAAGGAAAACCCTTACGAGCTTTACTGGTTCGACCGGACCCAGGGAGTGATCGCCATGGAAGGGTGGATCCTGGATTTCGAATATAACCGGGACAGAGACAAGGTCACCGCCGTGACGGTCACCGGGGGCGGCGTGGATCTGTGCTTCTCTGTGGCGAAGGAGTTTTCCGCGGGAGATTTCCAGGTGAATACTGCATTTGGAACTACGGTCCGGACGGCTCTTGCCAGTGCGAAGGCCATTGTGGAGAAATATGAGGAGAAGGACGACAGGGCAAAGATTACTGCCTACAAAGACGAAATCTGTGCCCTGACCTCCTACAACGAGATCGCCGCTCACGGTCTGGTACCCTACGGAAATCCCTGGCAGCTTCTCTGGGTCTTCGACAGGGATCCTTCCACCAGAGTGGTCTGCGAGGGGTATTCAAAAGCTCTCCAGTATCTTTGTGACTTATCCTCCTTCCGGGGAGAAGTGAGCTGTATCTGCGCCGAAGGCGATCTCAGGGTAAGAGGCCTCTCGGAGCCTCACATGTGGAATGTGGTCCACCTTGACGATGGCAGCAATTACCTTGTGGACCTGACCAACACAGACGGGTCTCCGGTGGGAAAGGGCGGACATCTTTTCCTGGTCCCCTGCATCAGCGGAACTGTAGACAAGGGGTATACCTTTGAAGGTTCCGACAATATTCCTGTGTTCTATCAATATGATCCGGCCATGGTCCTGCTGTACTCAAAAGAAATGCTGCGGATCGCAGGGGACGAAAGTCTCCCTGAGGTCTCTCTGGAAGACCGTTCCATGCAGAACCGTTCTCCGTCTACCCCCATCACGAAGCTGGTGGATGCAGGGAGCGGGAACCTGAGGGTCTACTGGAGGTCTAAGGGCAGGGATGTCGATGGATATCAGATCTGCTGGTCAAAAGACCCTTATATGCTGATCAACCTGAAGACAGCCAGTTATATCAATGTGAACAACACGACCAGGAGCGGACTGAAACTGGGAGAAACCTACTATGTCAAGGTGCGGACCTATATCCTGAAGGACGGGAAAAGGGTCTATTCCGGCTGGAGCGGCAGAAAATCCATTACGCTGGAACGGACGCTGGACGCTCCTGTCCTTACGGCAGTCACGGCAAAAACCGGCCGTATTTCTTCAAAATGGACCCGGAGTAAAGCGGCTGAAGGGTATCAGCTCCGCTTTTCCCAGTACCCGGAATTTAAAAACAGTAAGTCTGCTTCGGTAAAGGGGCAGTATACGACCTCTTACACAAGAACGAATCTTGCAGGCGGCAGAACCTGGTATGTGAGCGTGAGAGCCTGGCGGACAGGGCCGGAAGGGGTACGGTATTATTCCCCCTGGAGCAGTACAGCAACGGTTTCTGTCCCCTGATTTGCAGTGAAAGGCAGGATGGTTTTCGCATGAGCAGAAAAAAACTGATACAGGATTTTACAGAAGGAAATGTGACAAAGCAGCTGCTGCTGTTCGCCTCCCCCCTGTTCCTGTCCAGCCTCCTTCAGACAGTTTACAATATGGCAGATATGGTCATCGTAGGCCAGAAGCTGGGAAAGGCAGGCTTATCCTCGGTAGCGGTAGGAGGGGATGTCACGAATTTCCTGACCTTTTTCGCCATGGGCTTTTCCAACGCCGGCCAGGTCATCATTTCCCAGTATATCGGGGCAAAGGAGGAGGACAAGGTCGGAAGGTTTATCTGCAACATGGCATCCTTTCTGATGAGTCTGGCTGCTGTGATGAGCATACTCTGCCTTACATTCCGCAGACAGATCCTTCAGCTGATGCAGACCCCGGAAGAAGCGTTTTCCGGAGCCCTTTCCTATTCCACCATCTGTATGGCGGGTCTGGTATTCATCTACGGTTATAACATGGTCAGCGCCATCCTCCGCGGAATGGGGGATTCCGCCCGTCCGTTTATTTTTATCAGTATCTCTGCCAGTGTCAATGTGGTGCTGGATCTTCTGTTTGTGATGAAGCTGGAGCTTGGCGCCGGCGGTGCCGCTCTTGCCACTGTCATCAGCCAGGCGCTCTCCTTCTTTCTGTGTATGGCTTTTATCATCCGGAACAGGGAAAGATATTCGATCACTGTCCGGAGGGAGGAAATGTTAAGACTGGACAAGGGTATGATGGGGAGCATGATCGCGCTGGGCTTCCCCATGGCGATCAAGGGTGCCTCTGTCCAGTTTTCCAAGCTGTTCGTCAATTCCTGGATCAATTCCTACGGAGTCACCGTATCTGCTTTTGCGGGAGTCGCCAACAAGATCAACCTGACGACCAACCTGGTATCCAATTCCTTTAATACTG
>JAFOJB010000076.1 GCA_017420455.1 Blautia sp. | reverse complement strand
AACCGGGGTCTGGGTCGGGACCGGTGTGGTCTGCGGAGCCGGAGGCAGCGTGGCATCCGGGGCCGGGGTGCTGTCCGGAGCATTTGCGGGATCCGGTACTGCGGAAACCTCCGGAACCGGCACAGGAGTTGTCGAAGCAGAGGTCTCGTCTTCCGGAGCGGGCGTCATTGAAGCAGAGGTTTCCTGACCCGGTACGGGAGTTGCTGAAGTTGAGGTCTCCGGGAAAGGAGAAGGAGACGCAGGTTCAGAAATCTCCGGATCAGGAGAAGGGGATGCAGGTTCGGAAATCTCCGGATCAGGAGAAGGAGACACAGACTCAGAAGGCTCTGAGACGGCGGCTCTTGTCAACGCCTCTTCGGAACTCTGATCCCGCGGATCCTCTGCGCTGTCTGAAGCAGCAGGAGTCTCTGAAGAATACGGAGAGGGAAAGCTTTCTGTACTGTCTGCGTACGCAGGGGTCTCTGCCGGGACAGGACAGAAGCCTGCCGCGGCCAGAGAGAGTCCCAGGAGAACAGAGAGAATTCTATTTCGTTTCATTTTAATTCCATTCCTCTTATTTTTTCAGGGTGACAGATTTTACACCGCACCAGTTGGAGTAAATGCGGGTACCATCTACAATTTTGGAGGTACGGGCTTTGATATAATACGTCTTTCCTTTTTCAAAGCCGTAGCGGGTGTAGCTGTGAATGCCGGTGCGGATGGTAAGGGACTTCGCATTCCGGAACTCCGGATTGTCGGCATAGAGCAGATGATAATTATCTACATCCTCTACCTGCCGGACGATAGCCCTCCAGCTGCCGTTTCCGTTGTCAAAAATCCTGTCCAGGATGGTCGGACGCGGTTTTACGGTCAGTGTGACAGTCTTCGTGACCTCGTTGAAATTCTTTGAGGCAGGCGCGGACGCTGTGATCCTGGCGGTTCCACAGCCCTTGATCGTCACCTTTCCGGCAGATGAAACGGAAGCGACGGAAGCATTGTCAATCTTATAGGAAACAGCAGCGCCGCCCTTAAGGGTTTTCTTCGGAAGCAGGAAGCTGCTGGAATCGACCCTTCTGGTCATATCGGAAATTTTGATATCTGTGGCTGCTTTCTGAATCGTATAGGGGATTGTGAATGTATCATATCTGCCGGGGAAGCTGACCGACAGTTCATAGGTCCCTGCGTTCTTGCTTGCTGCCGGGCGGGTAACGGTATACTCGGATTTCGGGCATTCTGTACCATCGGCGTAATAGAACTGCACGCGAGGCCAGATATTACCGCCATTGTAGACAAAGCCCTTAGGTGAGGAAATATCATAGGTTCCGAGCATATTGTCGAACAGGATGGTTCCGGCGGCTTTATCGATCGTCATCTGCATTTCCACCCATGTTCCGGAAGAGGCCTTCTGGAAGAAAACAGAGACTGGGGTCTTATCCTCGAAGACCAGAATATTGATACCGTTCTGAAGCCGCAGGGTAAATGTATGATCTGCGGAAAGAGATACCGTTTCCTGCTCGTCTGCTCCGTCCTTGCAGGTGCGGTATCTTGCGCTGTTGTAGGTCTCGTCTGTCATGGAAAGTGTCGGAATGCAGGCGTAGTTGTTGGAATTCGGCCCTCCGATGACAGTCATGGCTGCTTTCGCTGCCGGTTTAAAGGTTTCTACATTGCTGATGACGCTCATTTCTACGGTTTCTTCATAATCTCCGACAGAGAGTTTTCCTTCTTCGGCATTAAGTATAAACTGCCGTGGGTAGAAAGCTCTTTCCAGCGGTACCTCTCCGTTTTCATATTTCGTCAGGTAGCTGTTGGAGATGGAGACGACCGGAATATAACTCTCGCCTTCTGCAAGAGGAATCTCAAAAGTATACAGTTCCTCGTCGTTCAGGGTGTAAGGGATCCACCTGGCTCTGTTGTCGCCGTTTGCAGCTGCTTCCTCATAATTTCCCCTGAACAGATAATGATAGCTTTTTCCTGTGAGAGAGACCAGGAGGCTGTATGTTCCGTTATATTCCTTCAGGAAAGCGGCGGCAGCCTTGAACATACCGGTAGTATTGGTGATCTCAAGAGGAGTAAGATTTGTCACATAGTCCAGAAGCAGCGTCTTTTCTCCTTTGTTTACAGTGACCTCGCGCTCATACCAGGAATCGTTCTTTGCGGAATGCATGGAGACCACAAAGGCTTTTCCGAGGGCAGGTACAGGAAAAGAGAAAGTACCGTCTTCGGTAAGAGCTGCTGCCGCTTCCTTTACAGCTGCGTCAGCCCGTCCCACAAAGAGCAGGTCATAGGCGGTACTTCCCATGGCAAGGAGCAGCTCCTGATCAGCACCGTTGGATTTCAGTGTGGCTGCGGAAACCTTCAGCATCTTTACGTTATTCGTAACGGTAAGGGGGGTATTTTCCTGGATATTGATGCTGATGGTGTAATCGACCCAGTGCTCCTTACTCATGGCTGTGGTCAGGGCGGCTACGGGGAATTCCGTATTTACGGGTACCGGAACCAGTGCATAGGAGCCTTTGGGTTCTTCGTCCTTGCGTACGGTAACAGTATAAACGCCCTTGTCGGTCCCCGCTTCTTTGAGGGCGGCCTGCTCTTCCTCAGTCATCTCTGCAGTCGCTCCAAGATAGAAGCGGCTGGTGCTGGTACTGGAGGTGCGAAGGACTGCCGCTGCCTTTCCTCCGGAAACAATAAGCCTGTCAACAGCCCAGGTTACTTTTCCCGTCCCGCCGGTATAGACGAGGGAAACCTGGTCCGGGCCGTACTCACCATCCGGGAGAGATGTGGTGTTTGCAGCAGGGACTGCCGAAGATGTGAGAACCTCGCCGGCAGGCTGTGGTTCACTGGCTGAAAGGAGATCTTCTGTGTTTCCGGAGGCAAGAAGAAGCTCTTCTTCCCCGGTGACTGTCAGAGAATCTGTTTCAGAGGAAAGCAGAAGATCATCCGCTGTTTTGAACAGATCATAAGATTCTGAAGCCTGTCCGTCATCCAGAAGCTCTGTCTCTTCTGAAGGGATGCTGGTCAGTTCTTCTGCAAAAGCCGGCATTGGTGCCAGACATGTACTTACGGCGAGAGATGCCGATAATAATAAAACGAGAGTCCTGTTTCTTTTTTTCATAAGGTTCCTCTTCTTTCCCGCTGTCCGTGGCAGCGTGTTTGAAAAAGACGTTTACAGGAAACGTCTGTTGTTTTCAAAGAAAGCATGGAAACAGAAAAAAGAAAAAGCTCCCGTCTCTTCCACAACATGCTTTCTTCGGAAACAGTTGTGTGAAGAATCCAGCAGGTTTCCTGACTCATAGAACCGGAATCCGCCTTCCGTGTATGACGCCTGCCATAACCGGAAGCAGGCGTCATTCTGACGGCTGCAGATTCCGAGGCTGCCTGCTCCTTCTCATATCCTGTCCGGATACAATGGATTCCCGCAGACAGCTGTTTCTAATTACAGTGACCGGATCGTTCAGGTTTCGCACCTGATTCCCTATTATCCCTGGTGCAAAGCCCGGAAGGCTGCACAAAAGGGCACTGGATTCTTTTTGGTTTACGAATCTATTATAGCAGAATGATCCGGGTGAAACAAGGGGGACGGGGGAAGACAGGGGGACGGGAAGACAAAGACAGGGGGACGGTTCTTTTGTCTTTT
>JAFOJB010000075.1 GCA_017420455.1 Blautia sp. | reverse complement strand
GTCTGTATGGTGCTCCATAGTCTTTGATAGACCTGCTGAAAGCTTTCTCCTGTTTCCCGGCAGATCTTTGCGACACTTTCATACTCCGGATAAATATAAGTCTGTTCCTTATGCCGGCAGACCTTCACTCTTGCGCTCCCTTCCGGGATATCTACGGTTTTCTCCTCCCGTTCCAGGACTGTCCTTTCCATGTAGGTGCGGCGGATTCCGATGGTGGTAGTGTGGCGGAAGATCAGGTCCTCCAGTTCCTCCCTCTTTTCTTCCATGCAAAGAACCGTAAGCAGCCATCCGGGACGGTTTTTCTTCATAAAAACAGGCTGGTAAAAGGCATCTCTTGCTCCTGCCTTCATAAGCTCCTCCAGTACGAAGCCAAGGGCTTCTCCGGAGCAGTCGTCGATATTCGTCTCCATCCGGCAGATCCTGCACTCCGGATTCTGGACATGCGAGGTTTCCTTGCCGGAAAGGTCTTCGATCAGCATCACCCGCAGAACTCCCGGGCATTCATATGCCCTTTTTCCAGCGCCGATTCCTGTTTTCAGGATGGTAAAGCGCTCCGGCAGATCGTGTCCGTTCTGGATTGCCGCACAGATGGCCGCTCCCGTAGGCGTCACCAGTTCCCCCCGGATCCCGGAAATATGCATCGGCAGCTGATGAGCCATGGCGATATTGGTGACGGCAGGTACCGGAACGGACAGGATCCCATGCTGGCAGCGGATGGTCCCGCTTCCTTCTGTAAGCGAGGGAATAATGACCTCCTCAATTCCCAGATTGTCCAGACAGACAGCTGCCGCGACAATATCCACGATGGAATCGATGGCTCCTACCTCATGGAAATGTACCTGATCGACCGGAAGTCCGTGCGCCTTTGCTTCGGCTTCCGCGACGATCCGGAAGATCCTGAGCGCAAGCTCCCTGGCTCCTGGTGTCATGCGGCCTCCGCTGATAACTGCAGTCACATCCTCCAGGTTCCGGTGTACATGGCCGTGCCCGCCATGGGTATGCTCATGATCTTCGTGATGGTGATGCCCTTCCCCGTCGTGATGATGTTCATGATCTTCGTGGTGGTGATGCCCTTCCCCGTCGTGATGATGCCCATGTTCTTCGTGAGAATGATCATGGCCGTCGTGGCCATGAAGGTAATTCATATCG
This sequence comes from Blautia sp., assembly GCA_017420455.1. GTDB lineage: Bacteria > Bacillota > Clostridia > Lachnospirales > Lachnospiraceae > Blautia_A. The sequence continues at coordinate 1,031 of JAFOJB010000075.1, read as the reverse complement.
TGGTCGTGGTTTTCATGCTCTGCATCCAGGATCACATCGAAATCGCAGGCATCGATGGAAGATTTCTGCACTCTGCTGATCTTTGTCCTGAAGCCCTGTACCGGAAGACTTTCCAGAACCTCCATAAGAACCTTTTCGTCCGCTCCCAGATCCAGAAGCGCCGCCACTGTCATATCTCCGCTGATTCCGGAATTACATTCAAAATATAACTTTCTGTTTCCCAATCTGATACCTCCGGAAAATCCTCCTGAAAATACTTCTTCATCATACAATGATACATTCAGCCGGTATTTATGTCCGGCTGTACGTTTACAAAGTCTGGTTTCTGACAGCAAGCCTGTTGATCTGTGTCGCGATATATCCCGCTCCATAGCCGTTGTCGATGTTGACCACCGCAATGCCGTTTGCGCAGGAATTGATCATCGTCAGCAGCGCGGAAAGGCCATGGAAATTCGCGCCATAACCGACAGAGGTGGGAACCGCGATCACCGGTACTGATACCAGACCGCCGATGACACTGGCCAAAGCGCCTTCCATCCCTGCCACCGCAACAACACAGTTGATATCCTGCAGTTCTTCCATTCTGGACAACAGCCGGTGCATGCCGCTGACTCCCACATCGTAGATCCTGCGGACCCTGGTCCCGAAATATTCGGCTGTCTGGGCTGCCTCCTCTGCCACTGCAATATCCGCGGTTCCCCCGGTACAGACAGCAATGCAGCCGGTCTGCTCCTTCTTTTTTCCTTCGATCTTCAGGATACGGGAAACGGGATCGTAGCAGATCTCCGGAAATTCCTTTTTCAGGAGCGCATACTGCTCTTTCGTTGCCCGGGTCCCGAAAACCTCGCCCTCCTTCTCATAGAGCTTCCGATAGATGTTCTGCAGGTGCTCATCTGTTTTTCCGCTGCAGAAAACGACCTCCGCGAAGCCGGTCCTTGTTTTTCTTCCCGTGTCCAGCTTCGCAAAGCCCATCTCTTCATAGGAGGAAGATTTCAGAAGAAGCTCCGCTTCCTCCGGCGTCTGCTTCTGGT
>JAFOJB010000074.1 GCA_017420455.1 Blautia sp. | reverse complement strand
GACGCTCAGGAAGAGCCTTCGCGCCTAAGTCTATGTAGGACGCTGTCTCCTCAGGCAGGCTCAAGGGGTTCTGCACCGGAAGGTGAAGCTCTCTCACCCTGTTTCCCGACTGCCGCCAGATTTCCTGACTCACAGTCTGTCAAAAACGCCAAGGGAACACATCAGTCCCCGGCCTCTGAAAAAACGTTCCGGTTGCGAAGCCGGAAAAATCCATGTATACTGAAAACCGGAAGAAAAAGAAGAAAAGAGAAAAAACGACAAGGAGACCAGTTGGGATATTTATATGAAACACACCTGCACACCCTCGAGGCCAGTGCCTGCGGAAAGGTAGCCGGTGCAGACTATGTAGACTATATGAGAAACAAAGGCTACAGCGGCATGGTGGTGACGGACCACTTCTTCAACGGAAACAGCTGTATTCCCGGAGAACTGCCCTGGAACGAACGGGTAGAGCTGTATACCAAAGGCTTTGAACATGCCCTGGCTGCCGCGGAAGGAAAGGATTTTTCCGTGCTGTTCGGGATCGAATACAATTTTGAGGGAGACGAGTTTCTTCTGTATGGCGTAGATAAAGATTGGCTTCTCTCTCTGCCGGAGCTCCTTTCCTGCTCCCGGGAAGAGGTCTTCCGGCTTGTCCATCAGGCCGGAGGCATTATGATCCAGGCGCATCCCTATCGGGAAAGAGGTTACCTGACCGCCATCCACCTGACGCCCTCTGTCTGTGACGGCATCGAAATCTATAATTCCGGAAACAGGGATTACCAGAACGCCCTGGCATACCAGTACGGAAAAGAACGGGATTTTATCGCCACCAGCGGTTCGGACATCCACTTCTTCCCGGAAGAACAGGCGGGCCACAGCCGCTCCATGGGATACCGGGAAGGGAACCTGCACCTGGACGCAATGGGCGGGATGGAATTTCCGGAAAAGATCACCTCCATACAGGAATTCCGGGACGCTGTGATGCGCCGCGACGGCCTTCCCGTAATGGTTCTGGGAAAAGAAAGAATCCCGATCTCCTCCCTGCCGGAGGAATGTGAGGTTTCCCAGGGCCCCACCCTGCCTGTGATCTGGCACTGAACACCCCTGCGGGGTCAGAATACACGGGGAACACACGGAAACAGGGAACACAAAAGGATCGTCCCCGTGTGTTCCCCGCATTGCAAAAAAGGAGGCGCTGCATGCTTCTAGCGAATTTTCACACCCATACCACCTTCTGTGACGGGAAAAACACAGCGGAGGAAATGGTTCAGGCCGCCATCTCCCTGGGCTTTCATCAGCTGGGCTTTTCCGGACATATGGACCCGGATATCCATATGGATATCGACGCCTATTTCGCCGAGATCAGAAGACTCCGGGAAAAATACAGAGAGCAGCTGGATATCCTGATGGGCATAGAGCTGGACAATCTCTATGATCCCTCTCTGGCCGTTTCGGCGGAGTATCTCATCGGCTCCACCCATTTCCTGGACATCCCTTCAGAAACTCCCATGTCTGTAGACAATTCTGAGGAGATGATGCAGAAGCTCTGCAGAGAATACTTTGGCGGAGACTATTACGCTCTCGCCAGAGCCTACTACGATCTGGAGGCGGGAGTCTACGACCGGCTGCACTGTGATTTTGTGGGGCACTTCGACCTGGTGACCCGCTTCAACGATTCCCTGCATTTCCTGGACGAAAACGATCCGCGCTATCTGAAGCCGGCACTTTCGGCCATGGAATATCTGGCTTCGGAGGGAGTTCCCTTTGAGATCAACTGCGGTGCGGTGAACCGCGGACGGAAAAAGGAATTTTATCCAAACCGTACGCTTCTCAAAGCCCTTCACGGCTTCCATGGAGAGATCTTCATAAATTCCGACGCGCACCAGAAGAAGCTTCTTTGCGGTGCCTTCCAGGAAGCCGTGGAAACCGCCATCTCCTGCGGATTTACCCACACCTCAATCCTGAAGCACGATAAAAACGGCGCCGTTGTCAGAAAAGAACTGCCTCTGGATACCTTATGAACACACGGGGACGGTTCATTCTCTGAACGGTTCCGGTTTTTCGAAGCGCAGGATCTGGCAGGAAAGGGAAAGCAGAAAAACAACATCCGGTTTTTCCAGCGGAACGCCTGTCAGCTTCCGGATCTGATTCATCCGGCGGCAGAAGGAGGTCCTGTGGATATAGAGCTTTTTCGACGCCTCCGTCATGTTTCCGCTGCATTCCAGCCAGACCTGCAGGGTTTTCAGAAGCTCTGAGGTATGCTCCCTGTCATATTCCTCCAGGATCCTTATCGCCGGATGGCACAGAAACTCCGCCGGAAGCTCCTTAAGAAGCGAATCGCAAAGGCAGTCCAGCCGGTAGTCCTCGAACAGGTAATACCAGAAGTCTGGTCTCTTCATGGACCCGATCTCCAGAGCCGCTGCGGCTGCTTTTTTGGCGTCAGATAAAAGAGAGAAGCCGGAAAACTCCGGACTTACTCCCGCCTTGCACATATTATCCCTCACAAAATATGCCAGCTCCTGCTGAAAGCTGTGGATGGAGGCCCCTTCCGGCCAGCAGCCTGCATTTACGGTCAGAAGGATCTCGTCTCCCGTTGTCACAGCACAGGAATTCTCCCACAGGCTTTCCAGGCGCTCTGCCAGGTACGGGAGCATAATAAGGAGCTGGGCATTCCACTGGGATCCCGCCAAAAACCGGAGTATGACGCAGAAAAAACGGTGTTCCATTTTCCAGTGATAGGTATGGAGCACACGGTTCCCCATTTCGTCGGAAACGCGTTCTCCCTCCAGCAGGAACCGGCAGAACCTGTGCACATCGTCATCCGACCGGTGAACCTGCCCCCGGATCAGGTTCATATGTGTATAGATTTCCTGTACATGGGAGGCGAAGATCTCAAAAACCTCCTTCACACCCTCGCAAAGCTCCTTCTCCTCCTCCCACAGGATCATGACCAGGCGGGCGATATACTGACCGTTTGCCACAATGTTATGACAGTAACTGTTGGTGTCTGTCTGCGGATTATAGTAATAAAAGCTGGTTTTTTCAAATGCAGCGTCATGAAACTCCTTATGCGCCGCAAGATCCTGAACGATCTCTTCGGAAATCAGGCCGTTTTTCACAGAGCGGCTTTTTTCATATCCTCCGGTACAATAGGCTACCTTCATATCTACATCTACAATGGCATAGTCCCTGCAAAGAATCTCCTCTCCCGCTCCAAACAGATCCTTTGTATCCTTCTGCTTCAGAATTCCTTCCGGATAGAGGGAATTCCAGCGGAGAAGCTGCGCTGCACTGTCCATCAGCTTTTCCAGGACCATGTCCGCAGAGAGCGGCGTTTTATATACCGCGATCCTGTCTTCTTCACAAACTTTCCCTTTC
>JAFOJB010000073.1 GCA_017420455.1 Blautia sp. | reverse complement strand
ATTTGTTATAATAATTATGATTACTTTTTAACAAGTACAAGGAGATGTTTATGAAGTACATAATATATGGCAGAAACCGTAAGACAGCTCATCTGGCCTTGTTTTTGTCACTCCTTCTTTCCTGTGCGGCATGGGCCGGGGATAAAGAGGCTGAAACGGATCAAAATGCGGAAGCGAATAAAAATGCAGCAGAGGATTCTCAGGAATTGCCGGAAGCAGAAGATGGGCTTTCTGTAAAAAACGAGTGGGACTTTGTAGAGAGTTCCATGGATATTTCCGGTGGTATTCCGGAGAATGCCGGAGGAAGGCTGGAGCGCATCAGAGAAACAGGAGTACTTACCGTGGCGACGGAGCCTTATTTCGCGCCGCAGGAGTTCATCGATCCCACGAAAAACGGCCAGGATCAGTATGTAGGTTCTGATATGGAAATGGCAAAGCGTATTGCGCAGCGGATGGAAGCAGAGCTTGTGATCGTTCCGCTGGAGTTTACAGAGGTTCTGGAGGGCATGATCGAAGGAAAATACGACCTGGCCATCTCCGGACTTGCCTATACCCCGGGAAGAGCCAGGTCGATGGAGCTTTCCAAAGGGTATTATTTTACCGATGAGGAGGCGGCTGTCGGTCTGCTGATCCGGGAGGAGGACAAGGATCTGATCAAAGGAATCGCGGATCTGTCGGACAAAAATATCATTGCCCAGAGCGGTTCTTTACAGGAAGCGGTCATGGCAGAGAATGTGACAGCCTATCGGGAATTCCGGAGAGTTCCTTCTGTACAGGATGTCTATCTTGCCCTGGAACATAAGGAAACAGACGCCGGAATGACAGATGTGGACACTGCCAAACAGTATATCCGGAAAAATCCGGACTGTCATCTGATGCTGGTTCCGGGAGTGGAGTTTTCTCTGGAGGAGGAGTGCAAGGGTGACCGGGTGGCTGCTCCTCTTGGGGAAACCGAACTGATCTGCTTCGTGAACGGCGTGATCGACGAGCTGCTGCAAAGCGGAGAATATGATAAATGGTATGATGAGTATACGGAATTTGCAGCGCAGCTGGAAGAATAAAAGGAAGAAGGGAGGCTAACATGAAAAAATGGAAAACATGGCAGATCGCCATGTTCGTCATCTTCTGCATTCTGATCAACTTCGCAGGCAGCGCGGCTGCAGAACGCTTTAATCTTTTTCTGTGGCTGGATTCCTTCGGAACCGTTCTATGTGCCTACTGCGGCGGGCCGTTCTGCGGTGCGGTAGTCGGAGCAGCCGGGAATATCATGATGGGGCAGATCGACCATACCTCTTATATATATGCCCTGGTCAGCATCGCGCTTGGTATCGTCATAGGTGTCTTTGCCAGGAGAAAAGCCTTCAATACCATGTACGGTACCATGAAAGCCTGTACCTTCGCCGCCCTTGCGACAGTGGCGATCACTGTTCCTCTGAATCTGTTCATACATCCCGGAGGCACCGGGAACATGTGGGGAGACGGCGTAGTAGAATTCCTGCTGGACCAGAAGGTTCCGGAGATCGTCTGTGTGGTCGTCGGACAGTTCTATATGGAATTTGTGGATAAGCTGTTTATCCTTCTGGTGCTCTATCTGTGTATCCGGATCCTCCGGAAGATGAAGGAAAGGCGGGGAAATCAGCTGCCGCCGGGAGAAACGGACATGAAGGAGGTCCTGCCTGTACTTGTGATTTTCCTTTTCGCAGCCTGTATTTCCAGGCCTGCCGCAGCGCAGGAATTATCTGTGAATGCGGATCAGGCTGCAGCACAGGAGTTATCTGCGGACACGGGGCAGGGATCAGCGCGGGAAAATTCCGGGGATACGGATCCGGTATCAGCACAGGAGCAATCCACGGACACGGATCCGGCAGCACCCGGTGTCCTGAGCGCGGGAGACTATAATGATTATGTCCAGACGGTCTACAGCAGCAGTAATGGTCTTCCCTGCGGGGAAGCGAATACCATCGCACAGACAAACGACGGAATTCTGTGGATCGGGACATACGCGGGTCTGTACCGGTACAACGGTCATGAATTCCGCTGGATGGACAAGTACGATTCTGTCCGGAACGTAAACTGCCTGTATGTAGACGCGGAAGGCCGTCTGTGGATCGGCACAAACGACAACGGGCTTTCCATTGCCATCAATGAAGAAATCGTCAATGTGCTGGATCAGGAACGGGGCATGCCGTCCAATTCCGTGCGCAGCATTACGCAGAGCGCGGACGGATATTACTATATCGGAACCACGCAGGGGATGCTGATCCTGACGCTGAACGGCGGCCTGAAAAGAGTCAATACTTTGCGGGAGGTCAATTACGCGGACTGCGTTGCCGCAGATAAACGGGGAAATGTGGCTGCCGTCACTGCGGACGGACGGCTTTTCCTCATCAACAGAGGACAGATCAGAAGCTCCCTCCGGCTGGTAAATGAAGACGCGGATATTTTTAACTGCTGCGGCTTCGACCAGTATGGCAGGCTCCTGGCGGGGACGACCGGAAACCGGATCCATATCTACGATATCACACGGGACTGCTTTATAGAGAAGAAGACGCTGATTTGCGAAGGCCTGAAAAACCTGAACAGCTTCTATATGATGGAGAATGGAGAGATCATTCTCTCGGCAGATAATGGGATCGGATATCTGAACAGGAAAAAGGTATTCCACAGGATCAACACCAATGATTTTAACAATTCCATCGACAGCGGGCTTTTGGACTACCAGGGAAATTTCTGGTTCGTCTCCTCACGGCTTGGCGTTCTGCGTCTGGCGCATTCCGCATTCAGGGACATTTTCGGCACGGCAGGCATCGATCCACAGGTAGTAAATGCTGTCGTCGAATGGCAGGATGATTATTATATCGGGACTGACAGAGGCCTGGTGGTGGTGGATTCCACCTGCAGAGAACAGGTGACAAACGAATATACGGAAAAACTGGAGGGCGTCCGGATCCGGTGTCTTATGAGCGACAAAGAGGAGCATCTCTGGGTCTGTACATATGGGAAGGGACTTTATGAGTTTTGTCCCGACGGCACTGAGTATCTGTATAATATGGAAAACGGCAGCTTTGGAAATCGGGTCAGGACGGTCCTGCAGCTGTCCGACGGGCGGATTCTGGCCGGGGGAGATACCGGTCTCTGTTTCATCAAAGACCATAAAATTCTGCAGGAAGTGGGAAATTCGGATAAACAGCTTGGTTCCATGGTCCTGACCATGATCGAACTGTCCGACGGCAGGATTCTGGCAGGAACCGATGGAGACGGAATTGCTGTGATCGAGGACGGGGCGATTACGGGCATTCTGACCCGGAAGGAAAACCTGAGCTCGGAGGTTATTCTGAGGATGATCCCGGACACAAAAAGCAGCGGCATATTTATTGTGAGCGGCAACGGCCTCTGTTATATGGAAGAGGACGGCACCATCCGGCAGCTTTCCCATTTCCCCTACTTTAACAATTATGATATCTGGGCGAAGGATGAGAATACCCTGTTTGTGCTGGGAAGCTCGGGAATCTATGTGGTTGACAGGGATGATCTGGTGGAGGACAGAGAGAATTACAGCTATGACCTTCTGGATGCCAGAAGGGGGCTGAACAGTGCCCTGACAGCCAATTCCTGGAATTACAGCGACAGCAGCGGCAGACTGTTTCTGCCTTGCGACAAAGGGGTTTTCATTATGGATACCGGGCTCTATTCCTCGGAGATCAGGGCTTACCGCATGATGGTCACATCGGCGAGCCTGGATGGGAAAAGCCAGAAGGTAGAACGGGGAATGCCCCTGAACATCGATAAGGATATCGGCAAGGTGGAACTGTTCCCGGAGATCATCAACTATACCATCCAGGATCCTTATGCAGGATATTATCTGGAGGGGTTCGATTCGGGCTGGACCATTCAGCCTCAGAGTACCATGACTTCCATATCCTATACAAATCTTCCTTCCGGAGAGTATAAATTCCATCTTGCGGTTTTCGACAACAGCAAGGAGAAGATACTGGAGGAACGGATTTATACCCTGGTCAAGGAAAAGGAGATTTACGAAAACCGCTGGTTCATGATCTATCTGCTGCTGGTCGGCATGTTCATCGTGGTATGGATCACGGTCCTGTTTTTCCGGACCCAGGTGCAGAGAACCCTGGAGCTGCAGAAACGCGAGCTGGATCTGGCGCGGAAGCAGACGCAGATTGCCAATGACCAGGCAGAAATGGCCCGGAAACAGACAGAGATCGCCAACAAACAGGTCGAAATGGCGAATAAAACGATCATGACCATCGCCTATGCAGTAGATGCCAGGGATGTGCGCACCAGCGAACATTCCCGCCGGGTTTCGGAATATTCGGTGCTTCTGGCAAGAGCTATGGGCTTTTCCGAGGAGGAATGCGAGAATCTCCGGAAGGCCGCCCGCATGCATGATATCGGCAAGATCGGTATTCCGGACAGCATTCTGAACAAGCCGGCCCGGCTGACGGATGAAGAGTACGCCGAGATGAAGACCCATGTGACCAGGGGGGCTGAGATCCTGAAGGATATCACGGTGATCGAGCACGTGGTGGATGGAGCCAGATATCATCATGAACGATACGATGGCAGGGGCTACCCGGACGGACTGAAGGGGGAGGAGATCCCGCTTTACGGCAGGATCATCGGCGTGGCAGATGCTTTCGACGCCATGACAGCCAACCGTGTTTACCGGAAGCAGATGGATTTCGGCTATGTTCTGGAGGAGATGCGAAAGGGAAGAGGAACCCAGTTTGATCCGGAGATCGTGGATCTTTTTCTGAGTCTGATCGATAATGGCACGATCGATCTGGAGAGCCTGTACGGGTCCGGGAATGTGAAATCGGGAGGTGACTCATGAAAAGAGTATGTCTGGTAACGCTCCTTTCTGCGCTGCTGGTCCTGGTCTGCTTTACCGCAGTCTACCCCTTCTGGGTCAGGAGAGGCGCAGCGGGCGTCCTGAAGGTAGGATTCATCTATGAGAATGACGGGAGCACTCCCCATACCTATAACTTTCAGCTGGCGGAAAAAGCGCTTCAGCAGAAATATCCGGAGAAGGTGGAAATCTTTACCAGAAGCAATGTCCTGAACAGCGAGACCGAAGAACCAGTGCGGGAGCTGATCAGAAAGGGATGTTCTCTGATTTTTACCAACGGCCACAGCAGCGATATTTACAGGATGGCTGAGGCTTATCCGGAGGTGCAGTTCTGCCAGATTGCCTGGTTTGATACCTCTGAGGAAACCCTGCCCGGGAACTACCATACCTTTAAAGGGGAAATCTATCAGGGCTGGTATGTTACCGGCATTGCCGCAGGGATGAAGCTGCAGAGCATGATCGAGGAGGGAAAGCTTACGCAGGAATCGGCAGTGGCAGGTTTTGTAGGCGCGGAGCGCAGCAATGAAGCCATTTCTGCATATACCGCCTTTATCCTGGGGATCCGTTCTGTCTGTCCCGGGGCTGTACTGAAGGTACGCTATTGTGACGCCTGGAGTAATTTCACCCTGGAGAAAAAAGGGACAACACAGCTTATTGAGGAGGGCTGCGTGGTTCTGGCGGCGCATTGCGGGACCATCGGACCGGCCCTTGCCTGCGAAGAGGCAGCCCTGACGAAAAAGGTGTATTATATCGGGTATAACCGGAGCGCTGTGGACATTGCTCCGAACACTGCTCTGACAGGAGCAAGGATCAACTGGGAACCTTATATCACTGGCGCCGTGGAAGCAGTGATGGCGAATGCTGTCATTGAAAAACATGTGGAGGGGAATGTCCATGGAAATGACATGAGCGCAGGCTTTGAAAAGGACTGGATCCAGCTTCTGGAGGTCAATACCCGTCTCTGTGCCGCGGGAACCGAGGAGGCGATGCAGCAGGCTGTGCGTGACCTGAAAAACGGAAAGCTTACCGTTTTTAAAGGAAATTATATCGGAAAAGATCCGGACAATCCGAAGGATACTATCGATCTTTCCCAGGGATTCGAGGAAAATAAGGATTGCTCTTTTCCGGCATTTCATTATATACTGAAGGATGTTGTAACTATTGTTGAAGAAAACGCCCTCTGGAACGGCAGGGGAAGAAACCCGATGATGTCATGATAAGGCAGAGAAGCTTTGGATATAAGGAACGGGCAGAGAAAAGCCCAAAAGGAGGTTGCAGGCAATGTTGGATAATCTTAGAGAGAAGTTTGCCAGATTCATGGTGGGAAGATACGGGGCAGACCAGCTTTCCAGGTTTACACTGATCGCTTCCCTGGTTCTGATCATACTTTCCATGTTTTTCGGGGGAGTCCCCGTTCTGGGATCTTTAATCAATATGCTGGGGTTATTCGGTGTTGTGATCACTTATTACCGCATGTTTTCCAGAAATATTCAGAAAAGATATGAGGAAAACCAGAAATATCTGGAGTACAGCCGGAAGGTGCGGGAACGTATAGGCAGAGAACAGTATCTGATGGAACAGCGAAAAACAAATCATATCTATTCCTGCCCTGGCTGCGGTCAGAAAATCCGTGTTCCGAAGGGGAAGGGAAGGATAGAGATCAGCTGTCCGAAATGTCATACGAAATTTATAAAGAACAGTTGAGGTGTGATCCATGTTCGGTTATGTTATGATCAATAAGCCGGAGATCCGGTTCAAGGATTTTGATATTTACCGTTCTTATTACTGCGGATTATGCAGGGAACTGAAGGAACGCGGAGGGATCCCCGGCCAGCTGTCCCTGACCTATGATATGACCTTCGTCATTCTGCTGCTGTCAGGGCTGTACGAACCAAAGACGCTGAAGGGAACGACACACTGCGCGGTACATCCTCTCACTTCCTGCGAGGTGCGTAAAAATACCTTTACCGAATATGCTGCAGATATGAACCTCCTTCTGACCTACTACAAGTGCATGGACGACTGGAAGGATGAAAGGAAGCTGCTGCAGAGGAGTTATGCCCGGATCCTCCGGGGAAAGGAAAAAAAGCTGGAGAAGAATTACGAAAAGAAGGTAAACTATATTGTTTCCTGTCTGGACCGGCTTTCTCAGATGGAAAAAGACGGAGAAAACGATCTTGACAAGCTTGCCGGAGCCTTCGGGGACCTGATGGGCGAAATACTGGTCTGCCGGGAGGACATGTGGGAGGAATCTCTCCGGAAAATGGGCTTCTATTTCGGAAAATATATCTATATCCTGGACGCCTACGATGATGTACAGAAGGATGTGAAAAAGGGAAGCTTCAACCCCTTTGCCGGGGAATGGCAGGAGGAAGGCTTCGACGACAAGGTGCGGGAGCTGCTGCTGATGATGCTCAGCTCTGCCTGCAGATATTATGAACGGCTCCCTGTCATCCGGTACCGGGAAATCCTGAGAAATATTCTGTATTCCGGTGTCTGGTGCCGTTTTGAGACCATCTGTGAAAAACGGAAAGAAAAGAGGGAGGATACGAAACATGTTGGATCCATATAGCGTGCTGGGAGTACCGAGAAGCGCTTCTGATGAAGAAGTGAAGAAAGCTTACCGGAAGCTCAGCAGGAAGTACCACCCGGACGCGAATATCAACAACCCGGACAAGGAACAGGCCGAGGAACGTTTTAAACAGGTGCAGCAGGCTTATGACCAGATCATGAAGGAGAGGGAATACGGCAGTTCCTATGGGAATTCTTATGGAAATTCCTATGGAAATTCCTATGGAAGCCCATTTGGAAATGGCAATCCGTTCGGAGGCTCCGCATATGATCCTTTCGGGCGGAGGGAGAGCGCCTATCAGGATGAGGAGAGCCTGCGCAGGCAGGCCGCGGCGAATTATATTCAGAACGGCCATTATCAGGAAGCCCTGAACGTACTGAACAGTCTTGGGGAGCATAACGCCCAGTGGTATTATCTTTCCGCGATGGCGCACATGGGAATGGGAAACAATGTGACGGCCAGGGACCATATCCGCGAGGCGGTCCGGCTGGAACCCGGAAACGCGCAGTACCGAATGCTGATGGAGCGTATGGAAAACGGAGGGCAGTGGTACAGGGAGATGCAGAGTCCCTTTGGGGGTATGCCCGCGCCAAGGAATGATATGTGCATGAATCTTTGTCTGGCGAACCTTGCCTGCAATCTTTGCTGTCCCGGCGGCGGTTTTTTCTGTATATAAGGAGTGATCCTGACTTTTCTTGACAGAGACGGAACAGTGTATTAAACTGTTAAAGTGCTAAACACAGAAAGCAAAAGGAGGAAAACAAAGTGAGTATTCGTATAGGCATCATGGGTTATGGAAATCTGGGACGCGGTGTGGAATGCGCGGTCCGTCATAATCCGGATATGGAGCTTGTTGCCGTATTTACAAGAAGAGACCCGAAGACAGTGAATATCCTCACGGAGGGTGCAAAGATTCTTCCGGCGGACCAGGCGCCGGCAATGAAGGACGAGATCGATGTTATGATCCTCTGCGGTGGAAGTGCTACGGATCTCCCCGTACAGACACCAGCCCTTGCCGAATATTTTAATGTAGTGGACAGCTTCGATACTCATGCCAGGATTCCGGAGCATTATAAAAATGTAGATGAAGCGGCGAAGAAGAGCGGACACATCGGAATCATCTCTGTGGGCTGGGATCCGGGAATGTTTTCCCTGAACAGAATGTACGCCGGCGCCATCCTGACCAACGGTAAGGATTATACCTTCTGGGGGAAAGGCGTAAGCCAGGGCCATTCGGATGCCATCCGCCGGATTAAGGGCGTGAAGGACGGCAAGCAGTACACCATTCCGGTACAGGAAGCGCTGGACGCGGTACGCCGCGGCGAAAACCCGGAGCTTTCCACCAGGCAGAAGCATACCCGGGAATGCTTTGTGGTCCCGGAAGAGGGAGCGGATCTTGCCCGCATCGAGCAGGAGATCAAAACCATGCCCAACTATTTCGATGAATATGATACGACTGTGCATTTCATCACAGAGGAAGAACTGAAACGCGATCACAGCGGAATCCCGCATGGAGGTTTCGTGATCCGCTCGGGTAAAACCGGATGGAACGATGAGAACAGCCATGTGATCGAATACAGTCTGAAGCTGGATTCCAACCCGGAGTTTACCTCCTCTGTAATTGTGTGCTACGCGCGGGCTGCCTTCAGAATGCAGAAGGAAGGCCAGACCGGATGCAGGACGGTTTTCGATGTCGCGCCTGCCTGTCTCTCTGCCCTGTCGGGAGAAGAACTGAGGAAGCATATGCTCTGATTAACATAATATTTTTCGGAAAGACAAAGTACATTCGTGTATTTTGTCTTTTTTTATGCGCCTTACCACTATATGTTGCTGTCGGAAAATACCAATATTTTACTTATGTGTTGACGGGGATGGGAGATTAAGCTATAATAAATTCACTGGGCTGTAATAAAAATGTAAAGATTGGCCCGGTGCGGCTGGTTATTACAAATGAAGACGGGTTATTTCAAACGAAGAAGGATTATTTCTTCAGAAGGATGGTTTTTTATGAACAAAGCGTTTCAGAAAATGCGGTTTGTGATCTTATTGCTGTTCCTTGCTTTCGGATTTCATGGTGCGCTGACTCTCTGTACAGGTACACAGGTTCAGGCAGCTACAGCAGGCTTTAAGACGGAGAACGGAATCACCTATTATATTAAGAGCGACGGAAGCAAGCAGACAGGCTGGCTTACCCTGAACGGGAAGAAATACTATTTCCTTTCCAATGGCGCGCTCCGGAAGGGCTGGACTACCATCGGCGGGAAAAAATACTATTTCGGAAATTTCTCGGATCCGATGAAATGCTATATGGCTACCGGATGGAGGCAGGATTCCCAGAAGAACCGGAGATATTTCGGTACAGACGGCGTTATGGTAACGGGCTGGGCGGAGATTTCCGGCATTAAATACTATTTTGACAAGACCACAGGTATCATGCGCAAGGGCTGGATCAAGATCGGGAATACCAGATATTACCTGAATTCTTCTACCGGTGCCCTTGTGAAAAATCTTCTTATTAAATATAACAAGAACGGATATTACCGCTACGTGGATCCGAATGGGAAGATGGTCCGCGGCTGGAGAAATTTCAGCCCGACTCTGGTAAGATATTTTATCAGCGCAAAGAGCGATGCCTCCAGAGATGGAAAAATGGCTGTCGGCTTTAACATCATCAGTAAAAAGAAGTACTACTTCCGGGGCTCCAATGGGTCCAGGGCAACCGGATGGCTTACCAATGCGACTTCGGGCAACAGATATTATCTGGATCCAGAGGATAACGGTGCCGCTGTAGTGAATACCACCAAAACCATCGACGGCGTGAAGTATAAGTTCAATGCCTCCGGTGTGGCT
>JAFOJB010000072.1 GCA_017420455.1 Blautia sp. | reverse complement strand
TGATGCTGATCTGACTGGTTTTCAGGCATAGCAAACAGACCATCTTTCGGTGGCCGGTAAGAAAATATGAAACCTATGGATCAGGAAGCTCTGATCCTTGCAGCTGCCCGTCTTTCACACAGCCGGTGCCCGAGGACCTTCATGGGCACATGGCAGGCAGGGCACCGGGAAAAATCATTCCCGTAGAAGAAAAGCACCAGTTCTGCGGCTTTCATTTCCTTCGTAGGATTAAGAGGCTGTTTCTGATCCAGAAGTTCCCTGATCAGTGCCAGATTCCTGGCTTTCACGCATCCTGCCAGAAAGCCTGCGAACCTTGTTCTTGCAAATCCTTTCGGCGGTATGTTCAGCAGGAAGCGGCGGATGAACTCGTCTGGAGAAAGGATCAGCGGCTCCTTTGTTGTATATCCACCCCGGTGGTGCACCTTGCATTCGATCACCACGGAAGTGCTGCTGCAGGACAGGATGCGGTCATCCGTGACAGCCGAACGGTTGGTATACTGCGCCATATATTGATGTACTGCATCGATCAGCGGGGGTTCCTGTACTACAGATGTGTCGACCGCATCGGTGGATCCGGGGATCCTGGCAGGGGCAGCCGTTTTCATCATCGCGTAATCCGCAAAGGCACCGGCTGTGTTGGAAGGCCTCTTCGGATCATCTCCCCGTGTACAGGGTTCCTGTGCCGGGGGATAAGGCCTGATCTCCACGTTCCAGTCCGTACCGTAGCATTTATCTACAAGCTCTTTCCATTCGTATGAATTGCGGTACTTTTGGGCAAAGCCGCTGAACGAGAGGGCATTGTCATCACGGAACTGTTTCAGGGAAGACATGTAAATGCTCCTGTAACGTCCGGCGAGGAGCTTCACCGGAAGGAAAAACTGTCCCTCCCGGAGACGGACGAAAGAAGTTTTATCCTGTGTCAGTCCTCCGCCGGAGACCAGCATGTGGATGTGGTAGTGCGGCAGCATGTTTCCTCCGCAGGTGTGCAGGACCATGACGATGCCCGGGATCATGCCATGTTTTTCGCCGCACAGATCAAGCATGGAACGGGAAGCCGACCGGAAGAGAAGGCCGAGCAGAGCCTTCTGGTTCTGGATGATGAGATCTGTCAGAACGTGCGGCAGGGTAAAGACCACATGATAGTAGGGGATGCCGTAGATATGCTCAGCTTCGCGCTGTGCACGCCACTGAAGCTGGCGGGTCAGTCCGCAGGAAGGGCAGTTCCTGTTCCCGCAGGTGTCGCCGCGGATCTGTGTGCCCCGGCATTCAGGGCAGACAGAGACGGTATATCCAAGCTCCCCGGTCCCGCAGGACATGACGGCGTTTACCACTTTCTGCTTATGGAAGGATACAGAGTGCCTTTTAACATAATCCGGGAAGAATTCCCGGAAGATCTCCCTGACTGCGTAACGATGGTCTTGTGTCTGTGCAGTGTCCGGAGAGGAAGATGCTGTGCCGGAAGCTTCAGATCTTGAAGGCGGGATCATCGAAGGGGTTTTCAATGTTCCTCCTTTCCTGGAGCCTGCCGGCCAGACGGACGTAGATGGTCGTAGAGGATACCATGCGGTGGCGCAGCCTTACCTGAACCTGGTAGATGTCGGCCCCTGACAGGTAATACCGGAGGGCATGTGCGTGGCGGAGACTGTGAAAAGTGTAGCCGCGCGATGCCCACCCCAGTTCCTCAAGGCGTTTGCGGATGACCCTGCCCGGTGTCCCTTTGCTGATGTGTGTTCCGGCCTTTTGCCCCGGGAAGAGCCAGTCATCCGGTTTCGCGCCCCTCATGCAGCGGCAGTAGTAATCCAGGATGATCTTTTTGAGGTTTTCCGGAAGCTCTACAGTTTCTTCGCAGCGGTTCTTACTGTTTTCCGCGCGGATCGTGACGAGGTCCCTGCTGAGTGAGATATCCCCGAAACGGAGGGTGATCACTTCCGTCATCCGCAGCGCACAGCCATAGGCCAGGGCAAGCATAAGGCGGTGTTTGAGATTCTGCGTCCCCATGATCAGGGCAGCCGCTTCCTTTTGGCTGGGGACCCTGGGGAGCGGGTTGTCCACTCTCATGGTCGGCAGGTCCCTGTTGGAAAGGTCTTTGCGCAGGACATAGCGGAAATATTTCTTGATGGCACAGTTGTAGATGTTGACGGACCTGGGTTTGAATTCCCTTCCACCATCGGAGGCAGGGCGGTGCAGATACGCCAGGAAGGCGCGCAGCTGGGAAACCGTTGCTTCGTCGATAGAAATGCCGAAGGTGCTGTCAAGCCATTCGCAGCACTCGGAAATGGAGCGCAGATAGGACTCGATCGTCCGGGGGCGGTAGTTGATCAGTTCAAGGATGTCAGACATTTCCCGGAGCTGTTCTTCATAGTTCTTATCGTAATTGATGGACATAATGTTCTCCTCTCATAAAAACGTAAACAGAATGATCAGAAATACAGGTGTCGTTTTTATGAGGGGAGGCGAACGTACGCACTTGCCAAAAAGGCGTCTTACAGATATACTCATAACCAGTGGGATCCCCGCTGGATGAGATTGTGCGTCGCCAAACAAACAAGAGCTCTCCAGTGGGGATTTTCCTTTTCTCTTCTATGTGGTTTTTACAAGAGTAAAAGAAAAAACTGGATTTGAAAACAGAATAGAGCGCATTTGCGCAGTCAAATGAAAACAAGGAAATAAAACGAAAAAAGACTGCCCCGGTGAGGGACAGCCTTCGATAATGATGCAAAAGTTGGAAAGGCATCGCGCAGGAGCGCGATTTGGTTCAATATGCGGAAAACTGCAATATTAAACAGAATATTGTGCTTTTGCAAGGGGCATCCATCCGCGGTAAAAAATCTTTTGCAACTGAGGCGGTTGTT
>JAFOJB010000007.1 GCA_017420455.1 Blautia sp. | reverse complement strand
GAAAAACGGAACAGATGTCCTGCAGAATGCAGGAGTGGAGGAAGCCAGGCTGGATGCGTGGCTTCTTCTGGAATATATAAGCGGTGTTTCCAGGGCCGTGTATTACGCCCATCCGGAGATCCGTCTTACAGAAGAGCAGGTATCTTCCTATGAGGAGCTGATCCGGCGGCGTTCCTGCAGGATCCCGCTTCAGCACATAACTCATCAGGCTTTTTTTATGGGGCATGAGTTTTTTGTGGATGAACGGGTGCTGATCCCCAGGCAGGATACAGAACTCCTGGCTGAGCTGGCCATCGCTCTGCTTCAGGACAGGGGGAAGAGGAAAACAGAAAACACAACGCCGAAAATCCTGGACATGTGTACAGGCTCCGGCTGTATCCTGATCAGCATTCTTCTGGCGGCTGAGGAGGCGGAGGGTCTGGGCGCCGATATTTCCGCAGACGCACTTTGCGTGGCGGAAGAAAACGCGAAGCGTCTCGGCGTTGACGGAAGAGCTTCTTTTGTGAAAAGTGATCTGTTTTCCGGCACCGTTTTTTTGAAAAATGATGGAAATCGCTTCACAGGGTATGATATGATTGTCTCAAATCCACCCTATATCGCCTCCACAGAGATAGAACGCCTGTCTCCGGAGGTCCGGCTCCACGATCCCAGGATTTCCCTGGATGGAGGGGAGGACGGTCTGTCTTTCTACAGAAGGATCCTGCAGGACGCCGGCAGATACCTGAAGAAAGGCGGCAGTCTTCTTCTGGAGATCGGCTTTGATCAGGGCGAAGCCCTCAGGCAGCTGGCCGGAGAAGCCGGGTACACAAAGATAGAGGTCCACAGGGATCTTGCCGGCAAAGACAGGGTGGTCAGCGCGGTTTTCGCAGAATAATTGGAGGAGGAGAATCATGTTTGACAGACTGGAAGATCTGCTGAACCGGTTCGAGGAGATCATGAATGAACTGGGGGAGCCGGATGTCACGGCAGACCCTTCAAGATTCCAGAGGCTGATGAAGGAACAGAGTGACCTGACTCCTCTGGTGGATACATACAAAGACTATAAAGATGCAGAAAAGACCATACAGGACAGCCTTTCCATGCTGGAGGAGGAGAAGGATCCGGAAATGCGGGAAATGCTGAAGGAGGAGCTTTCCGACGCCAGGAGCAGGTCTGCGGAACTGGAAAAACAGCTGAAGATCCTGCTGCTCCCCAAGGATCCCAACGATGAGAAGAATGTGATCGTGGAGATCCGGGCAGGAGCCGGCGGGGATGAAGCCGCACTTTTCGCGGCGGAGGTTTACCGGATGTATGTGAAATATTCGGAGGCCAGACACTGGAAGACAGAAATGCTGAGCCTGAACGAAAACGGGCTGGGGGGCTTCAAGGAGGCCACCTTCATGATCAATGGGAACGGCGCTTATTCCAGGCTGAAATATGAGAGCGGCGTGCACCGGGTACAGCGGGTTCCGGAGACCGAATCGGGCGGGAGGATCCATACCTCTACCTGCACTGTCGCGATCATGCCGGAGGCAGAGGAGATCGATTTCCATCTGGATCTTTCGGAATGCAGGTTTGATGTATTCCGGGCGTCGGGAAACGGCGGCCAGTGTGTAAATACGACGGATTCCGCCGTACGCCTCACGCATATCCCTACAGGGATCGTGATCTCCTGCCAGGACGAGAAGTCCCAGCTGAAAAACAAGGACAAGGCACTGAAGGTGCTGCGCTCCCGCCTGTACGAGATGGAGCTGGAAAAGCGGCACGATGAAGAAGCAAAGGAGCGCCGCAGCCAGATCGGCACGGGAGACCGCTCCGAGAAGATCCGTACCTACAATTTCCCGCAGGGAAGAGTGACGGACCACAGAATCAAGCTGACGCTGCATCAGCTTCAGAATGTACTGGACGGGAATCTGGACGAAATCATTGACAGCCTGACGGCAGCGGATCAGGCGGCCAGGCTTTCCCATCTGGGAGAGACAGCCTGAAAACAGAGCAGGATCATTTTGCCGGGGGGAACGGCAGAATGCTTCCGGAGGGTGAATGGGGGATTTACCATGAAAAAGACTTCACTTGTGATCATGGCGGCCGGGATCGGCAGCCGATATGGAAAAGGAATCAAACAGCTGGCAGCAGTAGGGCCGAAAAACCAGATCATTATGGACTATTCCATCAAGGACGCGCTGGACGCCGGCTTTAATAAAATTGTCTTCATCATCAGGAAGGATATCGAGGAAGAATTCCACCGGGTCATCGGAGGAAGGATCGGGAAATACGCGGAGGTAGCCTACGCCTTTCAGGAAATGTCGGATCTGCCGGAGGGCTTTTCTGTCCCGGAAGGCCGCGTGAAACCCTGGGGAACCGGTCAGGCAGTGCTCTGTGCCAGGAATATTGTGCATGAACCCTTTGCCGTCATCAATGCAGACGACTATTACGGCAAGGAAGCATACCGGAAGGTTCATGATTATCTGGTACAGGAAAGGGAAGAGGACGGGGTGCAGCATATCTGCATGGCCGGCTTTATCCTGGGCAATACCCTCAGCGAAAACGGCGGCGTGACCCGCGGGATCTGCCGTCTTTCCGATGGATGCCTTTCCGGAGTGGACGAGACAAAGAATATCTTTAAGACAAAGGATGGAGCCCAGGTCCGCAAAGAGGATGGAACCACCATCACGCTGGATCCGGGAAATCTGGTTTCTATGAATATGTGGGGCTTTACGCCGGCTTTCATGGAAATGCTGGAGGAAGGGTTCACGGAATTCCTGCAGAATGCGGGAGAAGAGATGCAGAAAAAGGAATTTCTGGTACCGGTCCTGGTGGACCAGCTGATCAAGGCGGGAAGGATCAAGGTAGATGTGCTGAAGAGCCGGGATCAGTGGTTCGGCGTCACCTATCAGGAGGACCGGGCTTCTGTAGTGGAGGCCTTCAGGCAGCTGACAGATCAGGGGAAGTACCCCGAGGAATTTTTTGCATAGGATCTGGTTCGTTTCCCTGCGCCTGTTTTTTATGTTTTACAGGCGTTGATATATATTTTTAAGGAGGCAGTAATATGGGAAAATACTTTGGAACGGATGGTTTTCGTGGAGAAGCGAATGTTCAGTTGACAGCAGATCACGCATTTAAAGTCGGACGGTATGTGGGCTGGTATTATGGACGAAACCATAAGGCCCGTATTGTAATCGGCAAGGATACCAGAAGAAGCAGCTATATGTTTGAATATGCCCTGGTGGCCGGGCTTACCGCTTCCGGCGCGGATGTATTTCTACTTCACGTAACCACAACACCAAGTGTTTCCTTTGCGGTACGTACAGAGGATTTCGACTGCGGGATCATGATCTCTGCCAGCCATAATCCCTTCTACGACAACGGCATCAAGCTTCTGAACGGCAATGGACAGAAGATTGAGGCAGAGATTGAGGAAAGAATTGAGAATTATCTGGACGGCAAGATCGAAGAACTGCCCTATGCCACGGGAGAGGATGTGGGCCGTACCGTCGACTTTGCTTCCGGCAGAAACCGCTATATCGGGTACCTCATTTCTATTCCCAGCAGGGATTTCAAGAATATCAAGGTAGGCCTGGACTGTGCGAACGGCAGCTCCTCTGCCATTGCGAAGAGCGTGTTCGAGGCTCTGCAGGCAAAAACCTATGTGGTAAGCAATGAGCCGAACGGCATCAATATCAACACCAACTGCGGTTCTACCCATATTGGACAGCTGCAGCGCCTGGTGGTGGAGAAAGGGCTGGATATCGGTTTTGCCTATGACGGAGACGCAGACCGCTGTATCGCCGTTGATCACAAGGGAAATGTGGTGAACGGAGACAAGATCATGTATATCTGCGGAAAGTATATGAAGGAACGGGGCAGGCTGGAAGGAAATACGGTGGTGACGACCGTCATGTCCAACATGGGCCTTTATAAGGCGCTGGAGAGAGAAGGCATGCGTTCCGAGCAGACCGCCGTGGGCGATAAATATGTGGCGGAGAATATGCTGAAAAACGGCTACAGCATCGGAGGAGAGCAGTCCGGACATATCATCTTCAGCAAGTATGCGGCTACCGGCGACGGAATCCTTACTTCGCTGATGGTGATGGAAGCCTGCATAGAGAAGAAGGCGACTCTCTGCGACCTGGCATCTGAAATGAGGGAGTATCCGCAGCTCCTCCGCAATGTCCGGGTGGCAGATAAGAAGACGGCCAGGGAGAATCCCAGGGTTGTCGCGGCTGTCGAAGCAGCAGCAAAAGCGCTTGGCGATGACGGCCGGATTCTGGTGCGGGAGAGCGGCACAGAGCCGGTGATCCGTGTCATGGTGGAGGCAGGAACGGACGATCTCTGCCATACCCATGTGAAGAATGTGATCGATGTGATGGAAGCGGAAGGGCTTGTCGTTGAATAAATTCTCTGCGCAGAGCTTCGAACGCAGGAAAACAGAGGGGAGGACCGGGAAAAATGAGGAATAAAAAATCTGGCGTCATTCCGGGAATGATCATTCTGATGGTTTTCCTGAGCCTGTTTTTTTCCGGCTGCGGTGAAAACACGGACGCCTATGACCAGGCCGGAAAGGATCTGCGGCAGGGAAGCTACAGCTATGCTCTTTCCGGCTACGAGCAGTCCATCCGCGAAGGGGTCATGGTGCCGCTCTCTCTGCGGGGAGCCGGGATTTCCTGCCTTCGGATGGCAGAATACGAGAAGGCGGCGGATTACTTTACGAGAGCCCTGGCCTGTGAGGAGATCAAGGGCAGCCAGAGAAAGGATGTCCTTTCCTATCGTGCCAATACCTGGTTTAAGGGCGGGAATTATGAAAAGGCCATGGCAGACTGTCAGACCCTGGCAGAAGAATTCGGCAGGGACGCGGAGATTTCGTTCCTCTGCGGGAGTGTGGCTCTGGCCATGGATTCCTACGAGGAAGCCCGGAAGGAGTTCGATATTTCCTACATGGCAGATTCTTCCTATGAAAGCGCCATAAGGATCTACCAGGAGTACCTGGCCAGGGACATGGAGGCAGATGGCACCCGGTATCTGGAAAAGGCGCTGGCAGATCATAAGGAGGGCACCGGGAATGTCTGCGACAGAGGCAGGATCTATTATTATATGGAGGACTATGAGAAGGCCGCCAAAGAGCTGAAAGAAGCTTCCAACGACGGAAATTCCGAGGCAATGCTGCTTCTGGGAATGGTTTTTCTGGCAAGGCACGACGCCTCCAACGCCCGGGCGATGTATCAGCAGTTCATCTCCAGTGAGCCGAAGCGCTGCGCCAAGGGGTATAATGGCCTGGCACTGTGCGATATGGAGGAAGAAAAGTATGATTCTGCCCTCCAGAATCTGTCCCTGGGCATCCCGACGGCTACCACGGAGGAAATGCAGACCATTCTGTTTAACGAGATCGTGGTTTATGAAAGAAAACTGGATTTCGTCACGGCACGTAATAAGGCAGAGGAATATCTGGCCATGTTCCCCGAGGACAGAACCATCTCCCGGGAACTTACCTTCCTGCGGAGCAGGACCCGGCAGAATTCCTGAACCCGGATGTTGTGGTCTGATCTGGGGCAAAAAGACCGTTCTGCCAGAGGACATCTTTTTGCACCGGAAGCATCTGATGGAAAATGGAGCATGATAGAAAACGGACCATGATAGAAAACGAAGCATGATAGAAAACGGACCATGATAGAAAACGGAGCATGATAAAAAACGGAGTAAATGGAAGAGATAAAAGAGATTGAAGAACAGGTGATCCTGGCAGCGGTATCTGCAGGAAGCGAGGAAGATACGCAGCAGTCCCTGGACGAACTGGAGGAACTGACCAGAACAGCAGGAGCCGCTGTGGTGGGAAGACTCCTGCAGAACAGGGAAGCCCCCCATCCCGGCACCTATATCGGAAAAGGAAAGATCGAGGAGCTGAAAGCCCTGATCCTTCTCACCGATGCCACGGGAATCATCTGCGATGATGAGCTTTCCCCGGCTCAGATGAACAACCTGGAGAGGGAGCTTTCCTGCAAGGTGATGGACAGAACTCTTCTGATCCTGGATATTTTTGCAGCCCACGCCTCGACCAGCGAAGGAAAGATCCAGGTGGAACTGGCACAGCTTCGGTACCGGGCGTCCAGGCTTGTGGGGCTCCGGGCCTCTCTTTCGAGGCTTGGCGGAGGAATCGGCACCAGAGGTCCCGGTGAGAAAAAGCTGGAAATGGACCGGCGGCTTATCCGGGACAGGATCTCGGCTCTTAAGGAAGAGCTTTCCCAGGTGGAAAAGCACAGAGAAGTGCTCCGGGCCGGCAGGCAGAGGGGAAACCTGAAGACTGCCGCCATTGTGGGGTATACCAACGCGGGAAAATCCACCCTGCTGAACACACTGACAGGAGCAGGAGTGCTTTCCGAGGATAAACTCTTTGCCACGCTGGATCCTACTACAAGGCTCCTTACCCTGCCGGATGCGCAGCAGATCCTGCTCACCGATACGGTAGGGTTTATCCGGAAGCTTCCCCATCATCTGGTGGAGGCGTTCAAAAGCACGCTGGAAGAGGCGAAATACGCAGATTATATCATCCATGTGGTGGATTCCTCCAGCGAGACAGCGGACATGCAGATGCATGTGGTCTACGAGACTCTGCGGGAGCTTGGGGCGCTCAACCATACGGTGATCACGCTTTTTAACAAGCAGGATCTTGCGCCGGAGACCTCCATCCGGGATCTCCGGTCGGACTATTCCCTGAAAATTTCCGCGAAAACCGGAGAAGGCCTGGATGCACTGCTGGAATTGCTGCAGAAGCTCCTGGCGGAAGGCCTCATCTATGTGGAAAGGGTCCTTCCCTATACCGCAGGGGGGATCCTTCAGCAGATCCGGGAGCAGGGACAGCTCCTCTCCGAGGAATATACCGGGGAGGGAATCGCCGTCAAGGCCCGGGTACCCATGCAGCTGTACGGCAGGCTTATATAATTTAACTATAATCGGACACCTTGACACGGATGAAAAAATAGTCCATAATAGTCCGTGCGTGTTCCGGAAAGATGGAACATATCCCTTTATATTGTACAGAAAGCGGCTGATAAAACACCATAGCTTGTGTATGAAACAGAATTGTAACACAAGATGTGGTGTTTTTTAGTTGACGTAAGATGGAGATTCTGTTACAATACATTTTGCACGCCAGATAAACAGCTTGGGATTGAGACAGATATTTCCGGATCAATCCTTATGTGGGAGGAGTATCAGAATATGTTTCAGGTAGTTAAACGTGACGGGGAGGTCGCGGACTTCCAGATGAATAAAATAAATGCGGCCATACAGAAAGCCTTCGACGCGAAGGAGAAGATCTACAGCAAGGATATGATCGAGCTCCTGGGGCTTCGGGTGACTGCAGATTTTCAGATAAAGATAACAGAAAACAAGATCACGGTAGAGGATATCCAGGACAGTGTGGAAAACGTTCTCATCCAGGCCGGGTACGCCGATGTGGCCAAGGCATATATCCTGTACCGGAAGCAGCGGGAAAAAGTCCGCAACATGAAATCGACCATCCTGGATTACAAGGAGATCGTCAACAGCTATGTAAAGGTCGAGGACTGGCGGGTAAAGGAAAATTCCACCGTAACCTATTCTGTCGGAGGGCTGATCCTTTCCAACTCCGGAGCTGTCACAGCCAATTACTGGCTTTCCGAGATCTATGATTCAGAGATCGCGGACGCGCACAGGAACGCGGATCTCCATATCCACGATCTGTCCATGCTCACCGGATACTGCGCAGGCTGGTCCCTGAAGCAGCTGATCCAGGAGGGGCTTGGCGGCATCGAGGGAAAGATCACCTCCTCCCCCGCAAAGCATCTGTCGGTGCTCTGCAACCAGATGGTAAACTTCCTGGGCATCATGCAGAACGAGTGGGCAGGAGCGCAGGCGTTTTCCTCCTTTGATACGTATCTGGCACCTTTTGTAAAGGCAGACCACCTGACCTATCCGGAGGTAAAGAAATGCATCGAGTCCTTTATCTACGGTGTGAATACCCCCAGCCGCTGGGGCACTCAGGCACCCTTCTCCAACATTACGCTGGACTGGACGGTG
>JAFOJB010000071.1 GCA_017420455.1 Blautia sp. | reverse complement strand
TGACGGACTGCAGAAGAATCTTTGTCCGCAGTCAAAGGACTTTACGTCCTGCAGACGCGGACAAAGATTCTTCTGCAGTCAGGAGAGCCGACAAACGCCGAAAACACATCGAGCCCCAGCCGGTGAGACCGTGAATTGTAACTGAATGAGGAAAAAACGTTACAGTTCACTGTTGTCATTTATCATCTGCCTTCCCCTGGAACAGAGATCCTGAGGCAGAACGCCGGAGCGCTGTTGATGCGCATGACGCCGCCCTGGCTCTCCATCAGCGTCCGCAGGGACAAAAGCCCCCCTGTCTCCCGTACCTCACCGGCAGGCGGCCTGCCGTTGCCGCTCAGGGTGAAGGTGAAGGCTTCCTCCGTCCTCCTGACATCCACAGCAAGGCAGTCACCCTCCGCGTGCTTCACCGTGTTGGTCGCACATTCCCGTACAGCGGCTGCCAGAATCAGACGGGGGCTGCCCGACTCGGGAGGAATACCGGTCAGTGCCACCTTCACCCCGATGATTTCTGCCGTCCCGAAGGCTTCCGCCAGGGGATCGTCAGCGGCATCGTCCTTCTCATACTCGCGCAGCAGGTACATGTTGGTGTTCTTCAGCGCCTGGAGCAGCAGCGTCTCGTCGATGGAAGCCGGGTCGCTCATGTAGTGACGGCTTTCCAGCAGCACACTGCCCAGTTCATCATGCACAGCCATCCGCGCAGTGAGCAGCTCCTGCGCAATAATGATCCGGTCTGTCTGCCGGCTGTAGATCATAAGACGCAGCTGAATATCCTTCAGTTTCTTGTTTTTCTCCTCCAGTTCCCGGAGGATCCGGGCCTGCCCGGTGATCTGGGCTGCCGTGATCTGAAGCAGAGGCATGCCTGGCGTTTCACGGACAAAAAGCTGCCATACCCCGTCCTCCAGGGTTACCAGCCCTCTGCCCGCAGCCTCCTGGAAGAGCACAAGATCGTTCAGCAGCTTTCCGGTAAGCTCCTGCGATAGATGATTCATTACCAGATTCCGGAAAAGAACGGCTCCCTCCTGCCTGCCGAACGCAACTCCCACCGGCAGCAGGTCCATGGCCTGCTTGACGCTGTCCGGCGTGACATGGTTCTTCCGGTAACGGCAGACATCCAGCCGGGCCAGGACGAGGAGAACCGCCATGACCGCCTCGGCCAGCGCCAGCGTCCGGACCGGAAGCGCGCCGAGCGTCAGCAGCCACGCCGGCATGGCTTCGCTTAAGCCCGGATAGTTGATCTCCCAGGAAATCATGGACAGACAGAGCCACAAGACCACTGCGCCGAAGAGGAAGGGTATCAGCAGGGAGAGTCTGACGCGGCGGCTTCTTCTGTCCCGGAAGGCGGCGAGGACCAGGGCCATCTGACCGGTCAGCAGCAGGAACAGCCCCCCCAGCAGCGGCTGCCTCCCTGTGGAAATTACGGCTTCATGAATTGTCATGCCGACTCACCGCCCTTCTCTTCGCGAAGCTCCATGTACAGGATACCCTCCTCCTCCCTCACCCGCACCGGCACGGGAAAACCCGCGGTATCCGGGATATACGCCGCCTCTGCGGCCAGGACGAGGGCTCTGCCCTTCCAGGACACCATCAGGGAGGAAGTTCTGCCGATCAGCTGCTCTGCCGCCGCCTCAAAAGCATCATAAAGCGCAATGATCCGTCCGGCAGGCCAGGTCTGTTCCTCCGGCTGTCCTACGTCGGTCTGCAGCCCTGCCAGTGACAGGTAGCTTGCGGACTCCTTCAGCGCCAGATGAAGATCGTGGGTGGAGAGGGTATCCTGCTCCGCGGCCAGCAGGAGCAGATTGGTCTTCCTCTTGACATACGCATTCAGCACGGAAACAACTGCCAGCTGATCCCGGAAAGCCGGCGTATCCGGCTCCATCCGGTCCAGCAGCCCCTCGATGCGCTGCTGGCAGGGATACATAATTTCCGCTATCTCGTGATAAATACGATGCCTGGACTGCAGGTAAGCGTCTTTCTCCCTCTGCTCGTTTTCGGCCTGAATCAGGCTGTTTTCCGACTCGATAAGCTCGTTGGCTTCTGCCAGTCTCTCCTGTGCCTGGTGCACTTTTGACTCATCTTCCGCCCAGAAGGCATACCCGCCGCGGACCTCCCGGCCGGAGAGCTTCAGATCGGGTGTCAGATACACCGGTGCAGAAAGTGCCGCACGGAGCTGGTCCGGGTCTGCGCTGAGTTCACTTGCGGACTGATAAACAGGCCGGAAAGCCCTGTCCGTGACCAGCGCCGGCATCTGCAGCGCGGCAAAGAAGGCCCCGTAATCCGCGTTGTGCGGGATCAGATGATACCGGATGCTGACCTCCAGCACGCCAAGCATCCCGAATATGTGAACTTCGGGGTTGTTATACATGTGCGGCCCATATACCCCGTCTGTCACCTTCACAACGACCAGGAGAAGGCCAAACCACACAGCCACGACAGCCAGCAGGGACAGCAGCGCTTTTCCCGGCTGCCTTGCGTTCTCCCGAAGCAGCAGAAGAAGACCTGCAGTAAAGCTCAGGATCATCCAGGCATATAACGCATAGAAAGCCGGCCCTCTTGCATAGGTGCCGGTGTCCACTACAAACTCTTCAAGGCCGACCTCAGGTATATACACCAGCTGATGGAGATCATTGGTCAGAGCGATCAGGGAAAGGGCGCCGTGTGGAATGAGCAGCAGGGCTTCATCCCAACATCCAGCCCTGTTTCCCCTGTGAATACGCAGGCAGGTCATCAGGAACAGCGTCGGGATCAGCGTCAAAGGTACGAAATACAGATAGACCACGTACCGCACCATGGCCGGCTCTACCAGGAAACGGTACTTGAACACCCGCAGCAGCTGATACAGTACCATCAGCCATGCCGCGCAGATCATCCAGGTTCTCACCCGGGACGGCAGGAGCCTTGCCCGGACGGACTGGATCCAGAACAGCAGCATACCGATGTAGATCAGGTAGTTTGCCTCGGTCATCAGCGCTTCAAACTCCATAATCCCGGTGAAGGACAGCATATTCGCCACGCCTGCCAGCAGAAAGAATATCACAAACAACACGGTACTGCGCCTCGTCTTTTTCTCGTCCATGGCTGTTTCTCCTTCTGTCAGTGCACTTTCCGAAGATTGGGGACACAGGGGGACGGTCCTTTTGTGTTATTTGAACACAAAAGGACCGTCCCCCTGTGTCCATGGCTGTTCTTCCTTCTGTCAGTGCACTTTCCGCAGATTGGATGAGAGTCTCAATAATAAGGGCTGACAGCCCCCATATGTTTATACCCTGAATCTTTCTGTGATACCTGTATTATATCAGAGACCAGGCTTCGGGTCATCATTAATGATGAAATGCAGCGAGGAAAATGAAAGCGTCTGAAACCGCTTGCAGGATTTCTCCATTTTGACTATACTTGGAGAAGCCAGAATGCATCCGATCACAATGTATGTCAGTATATTCATGCGAATAAGAGGAGGAAGAAGACATGTCCTGTACTACGGTATTGGTTGGGAAGAAGGCCAGCAACGACGGTTCTACGATGATCGCCCGGACCGACGACGGCCATTTTGATGTAAAGAAGCTGATCGTTGTCCTGCCCAAGGATCAGCCGAAGAAATATAAGACGGTAAATTCTCATCTGGAGATCGAACTCACGGAAGAACCGATGCGGTATACCTCCTGCCCCAGCGTCGACCCGGCGAACGGTATCTGGGCTGCTACCGGGATTAATGCATCCAACGTGGGGATGACCGCCACCGAGACTATCACCTCAAACCCGAGAGTCCTGGCCGCGGACCCGCTGGTGGTCTACCAGAAGGCAAAGACGAGAAGAGAAAAGGATATCCCCGGAGGGATCGGGGAGGAGGATATCGTCGTCCTGGTCCTGCCCTATATCAGAAGCGCCCGGGAAGGCGTGCTCCGTCTGGCTTCTCTTCTGGAAAAATACGGAACCTATGAATCCAACGGCATCGCCTTCAACGATGAAAATGAGGTCTGGTGGATGGAGACCATCGGCGGCCATCACTGGATGGCCAGAAGAGTTCCGGACGAGGTCTGTGTGATCAATCCCAATCAGTTCGGGATGGACGCCTTCGACCTTGAAGACGCCTTCGGAAAGCAGGAAAACCATCTGTGCTCCGCGGACCTCCGGGAATTTATCCGGGATAACCATCTGGATCTGAACCAGAACGGTGCCTTTAATCCCAGAGATGTCTTCGGCTCTCATACGGATATGGACCATCTTTACAATACCCCCAGAGCCTGGTTCATGGGACGGTTCCTGACTCCCCGTTCCCACACCTGGGATGGACCGGACGCAGAATTCACGCCCGAAAGCGACAACATCCCCTGGAGCTATGTACCGGACAGAAAGGTGGCTGTGGAGGATGTAAAGTACCTGCTCTCCGGCTATTATCAGGGAACTCCCTACAACCCCTACTCCAGCTGTGACAGCGGAATGCGCGGCAAATACCGCTCCATCGGCATCAACCGTACCGGCGTCACCTCCATCTGTCAGATCCGCAGTGATGTGGCGGACCCGCTGAAGGGAATCGAATGGATCTGCTTCGGCTCCACCGCCTTCGCCACGATCCTGCCTGTCTACGCCAATGTGGACAAAATGCCGAAATACCTGAGCAACGTCACGCTGGATACCTCCACCGAAAATCTGTACTGGGCCAGCCGCCTGATCGCTGCCATGGCAGACCATGACTACGGTGCGTGCATCCAGATCATCGAACGTTACCACAATGCCGTCGTCACAAAGGGCCGTCAGCTGATCCGGGAATATGACGAAAAAATGACCTCCTCCGGCCAGTATGACAGACAGGAGGAGGCCAACGAGGCTCTGGCCCGTATGGCGAAGGAACAGACCACCGATACTCTGAACAAAGTCCTGCTGGAGTCCTCCAAAAGCATGAAGAACGGCTACAACAGGGCTGATAACTGAATCATAAATAGATCCTTCGTCCCCTGTCATCCTCTGCTCCGCTGAGGCGGTGGAAGAAGGTATTAGTGACGTCCCGCCACTCCCGGGCGTCTTTCAGCTGCAGCTGCATGCGCTCCAGAACCTCTGTGCGGTCCGGCTCCGGGAGGGGAAGGTCCTGCAGGAGCTCCTGCATCTTTTCCGTTTCCTCGAAGCCTTCAAAATGATCATCATAAATTCTCTGGATCAGGGTGCGGCCGTCCTTCATCCGGAAGCTGTAGGGCAGCCGGTGGAAGAACAGAAGCAGCTCGTCCGGGCAGACCTGCGGATCCTCGTAGATCTTCCGGAACTCCTCCGGATACTGGCAGACATAGCCGGTCCCGGCCGCAGTCCGGTCAATCCCCACGGCATCCCGGTCCGCCCGGTTGTAGGTACCCCAGGCCTGGAATTCGTATCCATAGGGACTGGGACCATAATGGTTATTGGGGGACACCATCCAGCAGAGCCCCAGAGGCGCGGTGTACTTCTCATAGACAGAACGGCTCTTCTGCAGAAGCTCTGTCAGAGCCTGCTCTTTCTCTGAGGGAAGAGAATACGTAAGCCCCACCCACTCCCGGATGACCTTTCCGGGATCTTCATCCGGGTTCCAGGCAAATCTGCCATAGGAAAACAGATTGCAGGCAGCGAAAGGATGGCCTGTGAAGCAGTCGTCCCTTCCCAGGTTGCTGACCGCCGCTATGGCCTGGCTTTTTTCCTTGCCGGTCAGATCGAAAAATTCCCGCCACATGGGAGCCATGGCATATATATCGATCTGCTGTCCGGTATACTCCTGGGCAAGCTGCAGTTCCACGGCCAGACAGGTCTTTTCCATTCCGTAGAACAGCGGGGACACCGGCTCCCTGACCTGGAAATCGTATGGCCCGTTCTTCACCTGCAGAATGACATTTTCATCGAAGGAACCGTCCAGAGGATGATACAGGTCATAGGCCGCGCAGGGACGGTCCACGGAGGTATCTCTCCAGTCCTGCATGCAGTTGTAGACAAAGGCGCGCCAGACGAGTTTTCCCCCATAAGGCGCCAGAGCGCGGGCCAGCATGTTCGCGCCTTCTGCATGTGTACGCCCATATTCATTGGGACCCGGACGATGTTCGCTGTCTGCCTTTACCAGAAAGCCTGCCAGGTCCGGGATCTCCCTGTAAACCCTTCCTGCGCATTCCTTCCACCAGTTCTGTACTCCTTCATCCAGCGGATCTGCCGTGGAAAGTCCCCGCTGCAGCGGCATGGAAAAATCCACGGAGAGCATCAGCTGTATGCCGAAGGGACGGAAACACTCCGCAAGCGTCTTCACCTCCCCCAGCCGTTCATCCAGC
>JAFOJB010000070.1 GCA_017420455.1 Blautia sp. | reverse complement strand
GTCAGGAGAGCCGACAGACGCCGAAACACATCAGACCCGGCACGGTGAGGGTCTGAACGGCAACCGGCGAGAAAACGTGCGTCTTTTTACTTGCTTAATGTGTGAAAGCGTGCTATAATTTTTTTCGATGTATCACCGAGAAAGACAATTGTCTTTTATGCAAAAACAAACCAAGGAGGAACTCAGCATGAAAAAGAAAATGTTCTCTGTTATCCTTTCTGCGGCCATGGCAGCTTCCATGGTATGTGCAGTACCGGCTTTCGCGGAAACCGTAAAGATCGGCGTTTATGAGCCTGCTTCCGGAGATAATGGCGCCGGCGGAAAACAGGAGACCCTGGGCATGCAGTATGCGCAGACCATCACTCCCACCGTAGAGATCGGCGGCGTTACCTATGATGTAGAGCTGGATATCGTGGACAATGAATCCAACAATGACAAAGCCGTATCTGCAGCTTCCAAGCTTGTGACGGACGGCGTTTCCATCGTTCTTGGTTCCTATGGCTCCGGCGTAACCATCGCCGGCGGACAGACCTTCCAGGACGCAGGTATTCCGGCCATCGGCGTTACCTGCACCAATCCTCAGGTTACCCTCGCTTATCCGGTCTACTTCCGCATCTGCTTCCTTGACAACTTCCAGGGAGCTGTTCTTGCCAACTATGCGGCAGAGAACTATGAAAACAAGGTAGCCTATGTCCTCACCAAGCAGGGTGATGATTATTCCGCAGGACTCGGCTATTACTTCACACAGGCCTATGAGGCTCTGGGCGGCGAAGTAGTTACCGGTGCGTTCCCGGAAGGCAACAGCGATTTCACCTCCTACCTGACCTCTGCCAAGAATGCAGGCGCCAGCGTAATCTTTGCTCCGACCTCCATCGAGGCTGCACAGCTCATCATCGAGCAGTCCGCCGCACAGGGCATCGGGCTTCCCCTCCTTGCAGGCGATACCTGGGATTCCAACATGGTCCTTGCAGCAGCTGAAGGAAAAGATGTTGATATCCTGATCACCACCTTCTATCAGGAGGGCGGTAATGCAGAGTTCGACGAAGGTGTGAAGGCCTTCATCAACGGAGATTCCACGAACCTGGCAAACAACGGCGGAAACGATATGGTCGCAGCCGTTACCGCTATGGGATATGACGCATACAACGTAGCCCTCGCAGCAATGCAGGCAGCAGGCTCCATCAATCCGGCCGATATCCTTGCAGCGCTTCCGAGCCTTGTCGTAGAGGATGCTGTTTCCGGAAAGATCCAGTTTGGCGAGAACGGCGATGCGATCCGCAATTCTGCATTCGTAAAGACTGCCAACACCGAAACCGGAGAGTGGGATTTCGTCGCAGAGACCTCTATCAGCGAATAATGCCGGCTGATCAGCATTGAACCAGATGCTGCGGCCTGATATGGGCAAAAAGATCATTCAGCAGAATGAAGTCTTTTTGCACTGGAATCATTAACTTCATAAGACATGATTTTTACACGGGGCGGGCATTTGTACCCACCCCGTGGTTCCATTTCAGAGGAAACAGATTCTGTTGGCGGCCGTGTTCCGGCAGGCTTACCAGAATCGCCATCCGACAACTTTGTTTGTCAGTATATTCTTGCAGATAAGAGGAGGAAACAAATGGACTGGCTTAGCAGAAACCTGCCCTACTTGCTGGCGGGAATCTCCGTCGGCGGGCAGTACGCCCTGATCGCCATCGGTTATACCATGGTCTATGGTATCCTGCGGCTCATCAATTTCGCGCACGGCGATATTTTCATGGTGGCAGGTCTTATCATGGTCTATGCCTCGGCGTCCATGCCGATGTATCTTTCTATTCCGCTGGTGATCGTCGTTACGGTGCTGATCGGCTTTCTGGTGGAGCGGGTGGCCTATAAGCCCCTGCGGCAGGCGCCCCGTATGTCTGTCATGATCTCTGCCATCGGCGTATCCTACCTTCTTCAGAACCTGGCCCTGTATATCACCGGAGGACTTGCCCAGCAGTATCCCCAGATTCCCTGGATCAGCGACCAGGTGCTGGTATTCGGAGCTTCCACAAAAAGAGTCACGGTGATCACCCCCTTCCTGACCGTAGTGCTGGTAATCCTTCTGGTACTTCTGATCAAGAAAACCAAGATCGGGATGGCCATGCGCGCCGCGTCCAAGGACTTCGAAACCTCCCAGCTCATGGGGATCAAGATCAATTCGGTCATCAGCATGACCTTCATCATCGGTTCCTTCCTTGCGGCAGTGGGAAGTCTTCTGTTCTTCTCGAACTATACCAGCGTCACGCCCACCGTGGGGACGCTTCCTGGCCTGAAGGCCTTCGTCGCCGCGGTATTCGGCGGCATCGGGTCCATTCCAGGCGCTCTGGTGGGAGCCTTTATCATCGGTATCTGCGAAAACCTGGTAATGCTCCTGAATCAGTATGTATCCTTTGATATTTCGAACTTTAAAGATGCCTTTGCGTTTGCGCTGCTGATCATCATCCTGTTCTTCAAGCCTACAGGACTCTTCGGCGAAAAGCAGACGGATAAGGTTTAAAGGAGGCGGCCTGCATGAAAAAGACAAGAGATGTAGTGATAAGCGTCGTTCTGATCGCCGCTCTCCTTGGGGTCCTCCGGTATATGGAGCTTCATATTTCACCCCAGTCCCAGTGGGCCATGCTGCTCACGGTCCTGAAGAAGGGCTCCATTTACGCGCTGGTGGCGGTTTCCATGAACCTGCTGAACGGCTTTACGGGCCTTTTCTCCCTTGGACAGGCCGGCTTCATGATGATCGGAGCCTATACCTACGGGATCCTCACCATCCCGGTAGCCCAGAGAGCCAATGTGTATATGTATTATCAGGGCGGCATTGTACAGTTTGCCCTGCCATCCATTCTGGGAATCGTGCTCGGCGGGATCGCCGCGGCAGCCTTCGCGTTTCTCATCGGTATTCCGGTGCTGCGGCTGAAGAGTGATTACCTTGCCATCGCCACACTGGGCTTTGCCGAGATCATGAAGGTGGTCTTCATGTGGGATTCTCTCGGGCCCCTTACCAACGGTTCCAACATGCTTCGCGAATATCCTACCTTCAAGACCATCCTGTATCCCTTTATCGTATCCGGCATCTGCATCGCCATCATCGTCATGCTGATCAATTCCACCTACGGAAGAGCCTTCAAGGCCATCCGGGACGATGAGATCGCCGCGGAAGCCATGGGGATCAACCTGGCCCATCACAAGCGGATCGCCTTCACCGTGAGCTCCTTTTTTGCGGGGATCTCCGGAGCCCTGCTTGCCATGTACCAGACCAATGTCCAGGCAAAATCCTACAATTCCGCGATGACCTATGAGATCCTTCTCATCGTCGTCATCGGCGGGATCGGTTCCATCACGGGCAGTGTGATCAGTTCGTTTCTGTTCATCGCCTGTTCCGAATGGGTTCTCCGTTTTCTGGACGAGACCCACAGGATCGGGGAATTTACCGTGCCCCTGATGCGTTCCGGTTTCCGGAAGGTAGTCTTTTCGATCATCATCATGGTGATCGTGCTGTTCTTCCGGCAGGGTATCATGGGAACGCGGGAGTTTTCCATCTCCGGAATCATCAACCGGCTGACCGGAAAATCGAAAAAGAGCAAAGGAGGGGACTCCAATGCGTGAAAATGTTCTGAAAGTCGAAAATGTCACCATGCAGTTCGGCGGCGTCATCGCTGTCGACAATATGAATCTTCTTGTGAATGAAAAGGAGATCGTCTCCCTCATCGGGCCTAACGGAGCCGGGAAAACCACGGCCTTCAACGTGATCACGGGAGTATATGCTCCGACCAACGGGGCGGTCTACTTCCGCGGACAGAAGATCGTGGAGAATCATCCCCAGGGGAAGATGAGAAAGCTCTATAAAGGAGAGAATAACGGGAAGTATACTGGAGTTCTCTCCCCGACTCCGGACAGGATTACCAGTCTTGGCATTGCCAGGACCTTCCAGAATATCCGTCTGTGGAAAAGCCAGACCGTGTTCGACAATGTCCTGATCGCGAAGCATCTTCGCAGGACCAGCAACCTGTTCACTGCCACCTTCCATCTGAATGGTGCAGAGGAAGCAAGGATGCGCAGGGAAACGGAGGAGCTGCTGGAGATCCTGGAGCTTTCGGATGTCCGGGACGAGCTGGCCACCTCTCTTCCCTACGGAAAGCAGAGAAGGCTGGAGATCGCCAGAGCCATGGCTACGAAACCAAGCCTGCTTCTTCTGGACGAACCGGCCGCCGGCATGAACCCCCAGGAAACAGATGAGCTTACAGCTTTTATCGGAAGGCTGCGGGATGAATTCGGTCTTACGATCTTTATGATCGAACATCATATGGACCTTGTAATGGAGATTTCGGACCGGATCTATGTGCTGGATTTCGGCAAGGGGATCGCGGAAGGCGTTCCGGAAGAGATTCAGAATAATCCCAGGGTCATTGAAGCGTATCTGGGAGGTGCCATCGATGAGTAATATTCTGGAAATCAAAGATTTGAGCGTGTCCTACGGCGGCATCAAGGCGGTGAAGGGCATCAGCTTTGAGGTACCCAAGGGAGAAGTGGTCACTCTGATCGGAGCCAACGGCGCGGGAAAAAGCTCTACGCTTCGTTCGATCGTCGGCCTGGTGAAGCCCTCCGGCGGAAGTATTCTGCTGAACGGGGAAGAGATGGCCCAGAAGACGCCGGAACAGATCGTGGCCAAAGGGATCACTCTGGTTCCCGAGGGACGGAGGGTCTTTGCGGACCTGACCGTGCTGGAGAACCTGAAGGTGGGAGCCTATCTTCGGAAGGACGATCTTTCGGAGGATCTTGCCTGGTGCTACGATCTTTTCCCGAGGCTGAAGGAGCGGCACTGGCAGCTGGCCGGCACGCTGTCCGGCGGTGAGCAGCAGATGCTCGCCATCGCAAGGGCCCTGATGAGCAGGCCGGAGATCATCATGATGGATGAGCCGTCCCTTGGCCTTGCGCCGATCGTGGTGCAGGGAGTATTCGAGATCATCCGGGAGCTGAACCGGCAGGGAAAGACCATCCTTCTGGTAGAGCAGAACGCCAACATGGCCCTTCGGACTGCCCACCACGCATATGTAATGGAGGTCGGCAGCATTACCATGACCGGCACCGGGAAAGAGCTTTCCGAGGACGAAGCCGTGAAAGCCGCATACCTGGGAAAAGCCAGAAACTGAAAAAAGATTATGCAAAAAACACCCTTTCCTGAGCGGATTTCGCTCTTTCGGAGAGGGTGTTTTTCACTGCAGCTCCGGCCGGTGAGACCGTGAAACTGTAACGTTCTCTGAAGGCTTTGGATATTTCCGGGCAGGTTTCAGAACGCGCGGCCACCTGCAGGAGCGGGCGGTGTCCTCAGATCTCCCGGCCGCCAGCAGCAGCGGCGATGGCGGTGTCCTCAGATCTCCCGGCCGCCACCAGCAGCGGCGGGGCAGTGTTTTCAGACCTCCCGGACCCCTGCGATGACGGGCTCGGCCACGAGGGAGTAGTTGGTGTAATACACGACGAAGCCCGGTTTGGCGCCGGCAGGCTTTTTTACATGCTTCCGCTGGATATAATCGATCTCCACCTTGGGAGTGCCGCGTCCTTTGGAATAGAAGGCCGCCAGCTGCCCCGCGATCTCGAAGATATGGTCCGGAAGCTCTCCGTCGCTGGACTTTACCACCACATGAGAACCGGCCATCTTCTTTGCGTGGAACCACCAGTCGTTGCCGGTGGCAAACTTGAAGGTAAGCTCGTCGTTCTGGTAATTGTTCTTTCCCACGTAGATGTCGTACCCGTCCTCGGTCACATAGTGGAAGGGCTTCGATTTCGCCTGCATCTTCGCTCCCTTTTTATCCCCATAGTGACGTTTGATATAGCCGCTCTCCGTCAGCTCCTCCTTGATCTGCGCCAGGTCGCTTTCCTGCAGCGCGATATCCAGGGAATTGGAGATGGATTCCAGATGGTAGATTTCTTCTT
Source organism: Blautia sp. (assembly GCA_017420455.1). Lineage (GTDB taxonomy): Bacteria > Bacillota > Clostridia > Lachnospirales > Lachnospiraceae > Blautia_A. The sequence goes on along the minus strand of JAFOJB010000070.1, from coordinate 381 downwards.
CGGTCTCCGCGATCTGTACCGTGACCGCTTCCTCGGTCCGCTTCAGCTTCCCGTACCGGTCGAAATACTTCTGCGAATTCTCCTGCGGAGAAAGCTGGGGATCCAGAGGAATGGTAATCTCCTCGTTGGTGTAATAATTCAGCGCCCTGAAGGAGGAGAGCCCCTCCTCAAGACCGTATCCGTAGGTGTTGATCAGCTCCCCGTAGATCTTGTATTTGTCCTTCTTTGCGGTATCGGAAAGCTGCTTTTTCTGGAGGATGAGCTTCTTCCGGTTCCGCTCCAGGGCTGTCTGCACGATCCGCCGCAGATCCGAGGATTTCTGACGGATCCGGGTGATGGTGTTTTTGGAAGCGTAATAGCTTTCCAGCATGGAAGACACCG
>JAFOJB010000069.1 GCA_017420455.1 Blautia sp. | reverse complement strand
TGAGGATTGAGACAGACCACTGGTCCATCTGCCGCCTGCTGAAGGCGGAGCTGCCGCAGAGTTGTGTTTTTATTTTGCCAGAATCATCAGGATTTCATTGCTTCTCTTTACGAATTCCGTCATTTCCTGAGGAGAAAGCTGCTTGTGGCTGATCATGGCCAGGTCGTAAAGCTGTCTGCAGATTACAGGAACATGTTCGCTCTCCTTATGCTCTGCGATATATTTCACCAGAGGATGCTTAGCGTTCAGGACAAGAGTTTCCTGTCCTCCGAACATGGACGGATCCATACCGTACATGTTGTACATCTTCATCATATCCTGCATCCTGCGGCTCTCCTCGGAAAGGGTAATCATGGAGGCTACGTTTTCGTTTTTCAGGTTTTCCACCTTAACCTCCAGTTTTTCCTTCCCCAGATGCTTCCGGAAGGTTTCTGTAAGTTCCTTTTTCAGCTCCTCATCTGTCTCCTGCCCTTCGGTAAGCTCGCCTGTGACATCCGCATCGATCCGCAGGAAACGGACCTCCTGGTGCTTCTGCTCCAGATGGGAGATAAACGGAGCATCTATGTTGTGCTTCAGGATCACGGCATCCTTCCCGGCCTCCCGAAACATATTGATATACTGGCTCTGAAGGACCTCGTCGGTGACATAGAAGATGCTGGTCTTCTCCGGCTCCTGATCCCCGGCTTCCGTTTTCTTTTCCTCTTCTTTCCCGGATGACTCCTCCTCTGTTTCTTTGGCTTCGCTCTCAGAAGCCTCTGCTTCGGCGCCTTCCTCCTTCACTGCCTTGTTTTCTTCGATACAGTCCTTAAGGGTCAGGTATTTCCCGTCGATATTTTTGAACAGGATATACTCACCCATTCTCTCCGCAAACTTATCATCCTTGATGCAGCCATATTTGATGAAGGGGCTGATATCGTCCCAGTATTTTTCATAGGATTCCCTGTCTGTCTTGCACATTCCGGTAAGCTTGTCCGCAACCTTCTTTGTGATATACTCGGAAATCTTCTGTACAAACCCATCGTTCTGCAGAGCTGAACGGGATACGTTCAGAGGAATGTCCGGGCAGTCGATGACTCCCTTCAGAAGAAGAAGGAATTCCGGGATCACCTCTTTGATATTGTCCGCAATAAAGACCTGATTATTGTAGAGCTTGATGGTTCCCTCTATGGAATCGTATTCGGTATTGATCTTCGGGAAATACAGAATCCCCTTCAGGTTAAAGGGATAATCCATATTCAGGTGGATCCAGAACAGAGGCTCTTTGTAATCCAGGAACACCTTCCGGTAAAACTCCTTGTATTCCTCGTCTGTACAGTCATTGGGATGCTTCATCCAGAGGGGATGGATATCGGACAGGGAGACCGGACGGCGGTTGATCTTTACCTTTTCCTTTGCAGGAGATACCTCTACGATCTCCTTTTCACCGTTCTCTTTTTCCTTTTCCTCTGTCTTTGCGTCCTCGTGGATGTGTTCTACCACCACATCGTCTTCCTTCAGGTCTGCCTCATCGATGGTCTCGTATTCCTGAGGTGCGTTGGCCTTCGAAAGGAAGATTTCCACCGGCATGAAGGAACAGTACTTCTCGATGACCTCCCGCATACGATACTCGTTGGAAAACTCCACACTGTTTTCATTCAGGAACAGCGTGATCTCGGTGCCGATACCCTGCTTTGTGCCCTCGCCGATCGCATACTCGGACTCGCCGTCGCTCTCCCAGTGGACCGGCTTTGCGCC
>JAFOJB010000068.1 GCA_017420455.1 Blautia sp. | reverse complement strand
CCCTTTGCACTGAGAGAAGCGATGGTCGTCATGGCGTTCAGAAAAAAGTGAGGCCGGATCTGAAGCCGGATATACTTCTCTTCTGTTTCCTGTAAAGCAATCTTTTTTTCATAATATTCGATACGCAGAGACACAAGTTCATCCATCAGATGGTTAAAGGTATCCGCCAGCGTCACAAACTCCATTGTCTCTTCTTCCCGCGGCAGGCGCAGATCGGGATTTCCCGCCGAAATCTCCTCCATCACCCCGGTAGTTCTCTCCATAGGGAGCACCAGCTTCCGTCTGAGGAGCCGGAAGATATAATAGTCAAACAACAGCAGAAGCAGGGCAGCCCCTACCAGCAGCAGGCCGCCGTCTTTCATCTGCCGAAGCAGTGCTGTCTTCTTCTGCAGACAAAAAAGCCCTGCCTTTTTATCTGCCAGAGCTGCCGAACAGAGAAAAAAACGATCCTGCTCTATCTCAGCCATATGATCTGGAACGGTCAGACCGGACATTCCGCTGCCGGCCGATGCCATGATCTGTCCGGCTGTATCTGTCAGAAGGAATTCCATGGAGTCCATATTCGCTTTCCGGATCTCCACCATCAGCGAGGAGGCAGAAATAAAGACCAGTGCCGCCCGGGTGTTTGTCTGCACCAGCCGATGCAGATATTGTCTGCCTCCGATCCTGACAAACTGCCAGCCTTTCCCGCTCTTTCTGTCTCTGGCGCAAAGAAATGCATAATCACGAAGCGCGCTCTTCTCTTCCAGAGAAAGATGCCCGTCGTTTGCCTCCAGGCAGATGTCAAATACCGCGTCCGCAATGACCAGCATCTGGGCACTGTCATTGGTCTTCATCACGTTCTCCAGGCTGGTTATGATCCTTGTGGACGCATAATACCTTTCCTGTTCATTTGCCGAAGCCAGCAGATCCAGATCGTAATTCTCATACAATACACCTGACAGACTCTGCCATGCTTTGGAAAGCCTGTCTTCCATTCTGGAGGAATATACCTCCAGCAGGTTTTTTCCTGTTGTTTCGATCCGCTCCCTGGCAGAATACAGAGTGATTCCCGCCGCAAGCGCCAGCACCAGCACTACTGTCAATATCTGGATCTGCAGAAGCAGCACCGTCTGCCGCAGGATAGATGGCTTCTTTTTCATACCCCGGGAATCTCCTCCTTTCTTACTATGTGAACGATTTCTGACCTGTGGACGGGGTGTGGTCCGGGAGGTGTCACAGGATGGTACGGATTTTTCACAACTGACAGGGGCGGTTCACTGGTTCACTGGTTCACGGTCTCAAATATGAATGGTTTTCGCTTTCTGTACCTGATCCGGATTTCTTTCCCTCTTATTTCCTCCGGATCCGGATCAGGCAGGGGATGAAAGGAATACCAGCCGTGCCGCAGTTCTCCTCCCGCATGATATACAATTTCATAAGCCTTATAATCCGCTCTTCGCGGACCCATTCTGGTTCTCACAACTGCAGCTTCACTTTTCCCGGTGAAGGAAGCCATGGTCTCAGTCCAGGCATGGGGATTCCTGTGATGTGTAAGCCGGAAGACAAGAGCAAACAGGTTCATTCATCATATCCTTTCATTTTTGAGCAAAGTGAAAATGCCTGCAGGGGCATTTTCACTTTGAAACCTCCTTCGCCTGCCGGTTCAGAAGGGCGATCATTTCTTCAAACAGATCAATGGCGTATTGCGGCACGAAGCTTTTGGGCATGGTGGTCTTGATTTCCACGATCGTCATATTTGACAGGAACATACGGATAAAACCGCTGTCGGCAAGCTCCGGCGCATGCTCCACAAAATAGCATTCCGCCGCGCTCTGCGAGAGGAGCTGGCCCAAAGTGGAATCCTCCGAATAAGGCTCTTTTTCAAAGGAAAGGGAAGTTTCATACATAAAGTCATATTCGCCTGAACCCATTTCCTCCTCCTCACGACCGGGCAGACTGACCTGGGCTGTAGTATTATCGGGGATGCTTACATGTGCGGTGATCTTTCCTTTCCGGCAGCAAAGCCACACGGAAAGCAGTCCGTAAGGCGTATCATAGGAGGCCTTCACCTCAGTAATACCCTTCACGAGGCGCGGCGCGATCCGGCTCCTTTTATAGCCCGGTTCCAGAGCGTCAAGACCTGCCAGTTCCTTCACCAGCCAGCCGCCTATGGTAGCAAAGCCATACTGATTCAGGGAGTTCATCTCAAAGAGATTAAAACTCCCGTCCTCATTGACGCCGTCCCACAGTTCCCAGACCGTGGTTGCGCCAAGCTTCACCTCATACAGCCAGGAGGGACAGTCCTCCTTGAACAGGATATCTCCCATCAGCTGATGCAGTCCGTTCCGGCTCAGGACATAAGGCAGATAACCGGTGCCGACAAAGCCGGTGCGCAGGTGTTTTTTATTCCTGATGAGGTTCAGCTTCAGGAATTCCAGGACACGCTGGCGATGCTTCTCCTCTACCAGGTTAAAGCGGAGTGCCAGGGCTGCGGCAGTCTGGGTATCACTGAGAAGCCGGCCATTCGCCGTCACATACTCGCCGCGGAATTTTTGCAGCACGTTCTCATAAAGCGCACGCCATTTAATCTCGTCTTCCTTCTTTCCCAGTACAGCTGCTGTCTTCGCCATGATGTCAACAGAATAGAGGTAATAGGTGTTGCCGATCAGGTGCAGCTCTGTGCCGCCTCCCTTCTCCTCGGTGGACGGGAAAAGGATTCCTTCGGGGATCCTGCGGAAGGGTCCTTTAGGATAGTCCAGGGCCAGCCAGTCGCCGAACTGCGCGCTGGTATCATTCTGCAGCAGACCGTTCTCTCCGGCAAGACGCCGTGTGTATTCCACGGAATCTGCCATGCTGTCGTACTGCTCTTTGAGTATCCGGCTGTCGCCGTAAGTCTCCCAGATCAGCCAGGGGACGATGGTTGCCGCCTCGTGCCAGATGGACACGCAGGTGCGGGTACGCAGAATGTCGGGAACCGACAACGGAACGCCGAATTCATCACTCTGTTCTGTCCGCAGATCCCGCAGCCATTTGCGGTAAAACAGCGCCAGATCGCCGTGAAACAGGGCCGTGGGGAGAAAAATCTCCGCATCGCCGGTATATCCCAGACGCTCATCCCGCTGTGGACAGTCCATGGGCACATCCAGATAATTGGAGCGCATGGTCCAGTCCACGTTCTGCCAGAGACGGGTGATTTTTTCATCTGAGCAGGCAAACCGCCCTGGCCGTGAAAAGTCTGTGTGGATCACACAGGCGGTAAAGGAAGCGGGATCGATCTCGTCAAGCCCGTCCACTGCCACATAACGAAAACCATGATAGGTGAATTCCGGCAGAAAGACATCATCCTTTCCGCTGCAGATATAAGTATCCGTGGCCCTGGCGGTGCGGAGATTCGTCGTGAAGAGATTGCCCTTTTCGTCCAGCGCTTCAGCATGGCGCAGGGTAACGGTTGTCCCTTTCGGGCAGCACAGCCTTGCCTCCACCACCCCGGTCAGATTCTGGCCAAAGTCCAGCACGGTTTCTCCGTTGGGGGTATGCAGGACTTCTCTCACCGAAACGCGCTGGGTGATGCGCACCGGTTCGCTCTCCTGTCCCACCAAGATTTCTTTTGTATAGTCATATTTCTTTGCGGGCAGTTTTTTCTGCTCCGGCAGGGAAAGGTCGATGATCTCTCCGTGATAGATCTCGCTGTAACGGCGGGAACCAGTAGTAGACAGCCAGCTCTCGTCGGTAATGATGGTCCCGGTTGTTCCGTCGTTATAATCCAGCGCAATCTGGCAAAGCAGCGCCGTGCGCGGCCCGTAATGGCAGCCTTGATTGTAAAAGCCAAGTATGCCCTTGTACCAGCCGTTTCCCACTGTGACGGACAGGGTGTTGTTCTCTTTCAGATACCCGGTAAGATCACAGGTCTGCACCTGCAGACGTTCCTGATAGGCGGTCCAGCCGGGAGCAAAGCGATCTTCGCCGACCCGTCTGCCGTTGATCTCCATAGCGTAAACCCCGAGGGCAGTGACATAGGCCCTGGCACGGGTGACCGGCTTATCCAGAGAAAAGCTTTTTTCAAAGACAGCGCAGGGCTCCAGGTCATCTTCAAAAGCATGGGTGATCCAGCCAGCCTGCATCGCGTGATAATCCATGAGTCCCATCTCAAAGCTGCCACAGGCAGAGGCAGTCCCGCCGGTATTGTCCGTGACCTCTGCCGTCACCCGATAGCAGGCACGGGGCTCCAGGGGCTCACCTGCATACACATGATAGAGAGACTGATCGGTTTCCAGCAGGCCGGTGTCCCAGACACATGCCTCGTCTTTATATACCCTGATCCGGCACGATTGCTGGTGTACATTGTTCCTGTCTGATTTCAGCTTCCAGGAAAAAGCCGGCTGGGGCTCGTAAAGCCCGACAGGGTTGACCCGGTATTCGGTTTTCAGGTCATAGAGTTTCAGCATGCGGTATCCCTCCTGTTTCTATAATTTTCCTCTGTTGCAGCGGTTTTGGGCACTGTTCACAATAAGGAACTGTATAGTGCTTAAGTGCCGTTCTGTCTGACATACAGACACTTCTGTGTCTGGTGGGCTGTCCAGGAACTTGTATTTCTTTTTCCTGAATATCATAACATACTCTCACCGGGGGCACAAGTTTTCGAACAGGCCAGGAAGACAGCAAATCCCCCGCGGCAAAAAGCCGCGGGGGATTTGTGTTTCTGAGAGAGTGTACTTACGAAATCGCAGGAAACCTGCAATTCTTCCATTTTACGGAGGTCCGCAAGGATATCATCGTTCATTTCGAGCTATGAACGATCTGATATCCTGTATTCTAACCTATGTTCTCCGGTTATGGAAGCCCTACTGGGGGATATTTTCCGGATTTATATGTGCGTCAGGGTATGACAGGGACTCACACAGGGACAGTCCCCCTGTGAGTCCCTGTCATACCCCTGGATTTTTATAATTCATCGAAAAGTTCCACTTCTCCCTCTCTCTCGCACAATTCGGCAAGTTTAGGAAGAGTTGTCAAAAAGTGTTCGGTTTTATTATGAAATTCGATTGCCGCCTGATCCTTCCAGCATTCAATGAATGCCAGCGTATCCGGATTGGTCTTTGACACATTCAGAGTATAGAAAACATTCCCATCCTCTTCCCGGGATTTCCTGATCAGATCCTTTGCAGTGTCAATAAATGTCTGTGCGCATCCCGGTTTCACGTAGTTTTTTGCAACGATTTTGATCATATTTACCTCCTTCTGATCATAAAAACTCAAATTCCCGGCACAACTTCTCATAACGCGCTTTTTCGTGTTCTTTCACTTCCTTTGTCGGGTCTCCCAGGGAGTGATGGAGCACATCCGCGTCCTTCAGCACTTCGTCCATCGGAACATCTGTCTGGTCCTTGCTGTCATGGTTCCAGATCGCAGAGCAGATAATGTCCGTTTCCTCTTTGTCCGTTATCCCGAGATCCCCCAGTACCTCTCTCGCGTAGTCCGCGCCTTTGTGGGCATGGTCATCGTATGAACCGCTTTTATAGGCGTACAGGTCATGGAGAAGACCCGCCATCGCAGCCAGCTCCGGATCTTCGCCGCGCTTCTTTGCGATCATGACCGCGGCGAGAGATACACCGTGCAGATGCGCGACAGCTCCGGCATGCTTCTGGTTATCATCCATGTCCTTCAGTATTTCATGAACTCTCTTCTGGAGATCCTTTATTCTGCTCATCTTCTCCTCCCGTAAAATCTGTATTCTTCATGGTGTATCAGAGGGACAGTCCCCTTGACACATTTCCCTGACAGTCCCTCACTTCAGGAAATCCAGCACTGCACGGTTAAATTCTTCCGGCTTCTTATTCGCAATAAAGTGACTGCCGTCAATG
>JAFOJB010000067.1 GCA_017420455.1 Blautia sp. | reverse complement strand
TCTTCCTCCTGGGCCTTATAGTACGAGAGCACGCCCTTGCCCGTCACTGCCTCGATCCGGCGGACGCCGGCGGAAATCCCGGATTCCGAGAGGATCTTGAACAGCTGAATGTTCCCGGTGTTCTTTACATGGGTACCGCCGCAGAGCTCTTTTGAGAAATCTCCCATGGAAACGACGCGGACGCTGTCCCCGTATTTCTCCTCAAACAGAGCCATGGCGCCGGATTTCTTGGCATCCTCGATGCCCATGACTTCTGTGGTGACCTCCAGTCCTTCCTGGATCTTTTCATTTACCAGATCTTCTACCCTTTCGATCTCCTCCGGGGTCATTGCCTGGAAATGGGCAAAGTCGAAACGAAGACGGTCCGGCGACACCAGGGAGCCCTTCTGCTCCACATGGCTGCCCAGAACCTCCTTCAGAGCCTTCTGCAGAAGGTGGGTCGCGCTGTGGTTCTTTTCCGTATTCTTCCTGCCCTCGGTGTCTATCTTCAGAAGCACCTTGTCATTGACAGCGATCATACCGGATTCCATATATCCCACATGGCCGTATTTGCCGCCGCGGAGCTTGATGGTATCCTCCACGACGAAGCGTCCGTTGGCGGTCTCGATCACGCCGGTATCTCCCACCTGGCCGCCCATGGTGGCGTAGAAGGGAGTTTCCCTGACAAAAACGGTGCCCTTCTGGCCTTCCATCAGGGAATCCACCAGGTCTGTTTCAGAAGCGAGAACAGTTACCTCCGATTCGTACTGCATATGGTCGTATCCCACGAATTCTGTGGTTACAGAGGCATCGATCCGGTCATAGACGGTGGCGTCGGCGCCCATATAGTTGGTTACCTCACGGGCGGTACGGGCCTTGACGCGCTGTTCCTCCATGGCGGCATTGAAGCCGTCCTCGTCGATCCTGTAGCCTTTCTCCTCCAGGATCTCCCTGGTCAGATCCAGCGGGAAGCCGTAGGTATCGTACAGCTTGAAGGCATTGTCTCCGGAAAGCGTAGTCGTACCGGCAGCCTTCATATCCTCTTCCAGGTCGGAAAGGATCCGAAGACCCTGGTCGATGGTCTTGTTGAACTGATTCTCCTCATTCTGGAGAACCTTCAGAATGAAATCTCTCTTTTCCAGCAGCTCCGGATATCCATCCTTGGAGCCGTTGATCACTTCTTCGCTGAGGGTGGCCAGGAAGCTTCCCTCGATCCCCAGAAGGCGTCCATGGCGGGCGGCCCGGCGGATCAGACGGCGGAGCACATAGCCTCTTCCCTCGTTGGTGGGCATGATCCCGTCGGAGATCATAAAGGTTGCGGAACGGATGTGGTCAGTGATCAGACGGATCGATACATCATCCTTGTAGACCTTGCCGTATTCCTTCTTTGCCACCTGGCATACAAGATTTCTGAGGGAACAGATGGTATCCACATCAAAAATGGAATCCACGTCCTGGACTACTACAGCCAGACGTTCCAGACCCATGCCGGTATCGATGTTCTTCTGGGAAAGCTCGGTATAATGCCCTTCCCCGTCGTTCTCGAACTGGGTGAAGACATCGTTCCAGACCTCAATATAACGGTCGCAGTCGCAGCCAACGGTACATCCGGGCTTTCCGCAGCCGTATTTCTCTCCGCGGTCATAATAGATCTCCGAGCAGGGGCCGCAGGGACCTGCGCCGTGCTCCCAGAAATTGTCCTCTTTTCCAAAGCGGAAGATCCTTTCGGCCGGGATTCCGATTTCCTTGTTCCAGATATCGAAGGCTTCGTCGTCATCCAGATAGACGGAAGGATACAGTCTGTCCGGGTCGAGGCCTACCACCTGGGTCAGGAATTCCCAGCTCCAGTTCAGGGCCTCTCTTTTAAAGTAATCTCCAAAGGAGAAGTTCCCAAGCATCTCAAAGAAGGTACCGTGGCGGGCCGTTTTTCCTACATTCTCGATATCGCCGGTACGGATACACTTCTGGCAGGTCGCCACTCTTTTCCTGGGCGGAATTTCCGCTCCGGTAAAATAGGGCTTCAACGGCGCCATACCTGCATTGATCAGCAGAAGGCTTTTGTCCCCCTGGGGAACCAGGGAGAAGCTTTTCATCACCAGATGCCCTTTGCTCTCCATGAAATCCAGGAACATCTGGCGAAGTTCATTTACACCGTATTTTTTCATATTCTGTTTCCTCCGTATTATGATCGATGCTGGATCGATCTTATTCCTCACGATCTGTCCTTTTTTCGGAAAAGCCCGTATCGTTCCGGTCTCCCTTCACTGTTCAGGCTTTTGCGATCCTGTCCTGTTATTTTCTGAATATTTTGTTGAATTTCTTCTTGCCGCGTCTCAGGATCAGGCCGTCCTCCGGGATCAGATCCTTCTGGATCACATGGCGGAAATCAACGATCTTCTCGCCGTTCAGGGTAACGCCGCCCTGCTCGATAGCCCGGCGTGCTTCGGATCTGGTGGCTGCCAGCGCCGATTTTACCAGCAGGCTGATGAGTTCAATGGTTCCGTCCTCGGCAAAATCCTCCAGGCCAAGCTCTGTGGTGGGCATATTCGCGGTATCCGCTCCGCCTCCGAAGAGCGCCTTCGCCCCTTCCTGCGCTTTCCTGGCTTCCTCTTCCCCATGGACCAGGGTGGTAAGCTCATAGGCAAGAATTTCCTTGGCCTGGTTCAGCTGGCTGCCTTCCCAGGAGGACATCTCCTCGATCTGCTCCATGGGCAGGAAGGTCAGCAGACGGATGCAGTTCAGTACATCCGCATCGTCCACGTTTCTCCAGTACTGGTAGAAATCGAAGGGTGAGGTCTTGTTGGGATCAAGCCATACCGCGCCGGACTGGGTTTTGCCCATCTTCTTTCCTTCGGAATTCAGGAGCAGCGTGATGGTCATGGCATAGGCGTCCTTGCCAAGCTTTCTGCGGATCAGCTCGGTACCGCCCAGCATGTTGCTCCACTGGTCGTCCCCGCCGAACTGCATGTTGCAGCCGTATTTCTGGAACAGCATGTAGAAATCGTAGCTCTGCATGATCATGTAGTTGAATTCCAGGAAGGAAAGCCCTCTTTCCATTCTCTGTTTGTAGCATTCTGCCGCCAGCATGCGGTTTACAGAGAAGTGGGGACCGACTTCCCGGAGAAGCTCTACATAGTTCAGGTTCATCAGCCAGTCCGCGTTGTTGACCATGATGGCCTTTCCGTCGGAAAAATCGATGAAGCGTTCCATCTGTTTTTTGAAGCAGTCGATATTGTGCTGGATCGTCTCTTTTGTCATCATCTGGCGCATGTCGGTACGTCCGGAGGGATCTCCGATCATGCCGGTGCCGCCGCCGAGAAGGGCGATCGGCCTGTTGCCTGCCATCTGCAGACGTTTCATCAGGCAAAGTGCCATAAAATGTCCTACATGGAGGCTGTCCGCGGTGGGATCAAAGCCGATATAGAAGGTGGCTCGTCCTTCATTTACCATTTTGCTGATCTCTTCCTCGTCCGTGACCTGCGCGATGAGGCCTCTTGCTTTCAGTTCTTCCCAGACTGTCATTTTCTCTTTCTCCTTTTCTTTTCCGTGATAACCCGCTGCGAGGTTTCCCTCTATACAAAAAACCCCCGGTTCCTGTCCTTTCAGGACGAGAACCGGGTCCCGTGTTACCACCTAAATTTGCAGATAACTCGCATCATCTGCCTCTGTGAGTGACCTGTATGAAACCGCTGCAAAAGACTGCCGGGCAAAGCGATGCCTTCCGCAATGGGATCATATTATCACCCTGCGCATGTAACGGGCGCACCCGTCGCAGCCTACTCTTTCCTTTCTGGTTTTTTCCGGAAATTTCGGTGCGAAGCTCCGGGATGTATTCGCAAAGCTATGACATGCGCCTCTCACCAGCCGGCTGCTCTCTGTATGCTTTCCCTCTGTTACTCGTTCCCTTCGTTGCCTTTTTCTATATTCATTGCAAGTATAACGACAGAAGATGTATTTGTCAAGGAATTTTGAATTCTCTCCCCTGGCCGCAGGACAGAAGACAGGTGAAAGACAAGGGTAAGACAAAGGGACGGTTCTTTTGTCATGTCCATTGGCAGGACAGAGGGACGGTTCTTC
>JAFOJB010000066.1 GCA_017420455.1 Blautia sp. | reverse complement strand
TTAAAATGAATACGGAAAGAGAACAACTGGGCAGCCGTCTTGGGTTTATCATGCTTAGCGCAGGGTGCGCCATCGGCTGCGGAAATGTATGGAAATTCCCCTGGATGACCGGACAGAATGGCGGCGGGAGCTTCGTGCTGATCTATGTGGCCTGCCTGCTCCTTCTTGGACTGCCGGCCATGGTCATGGAGTTTGCCATCGGAAGAGCCGCGCAGGCCAGCCCTGTAAAAATGTATCAGAAGCTGGAAAAGCCAGGACAGAAATGGCATATTCACGGATATTTCGCCTTACTCGGAAATCTGGCGCTGATGGCTTTCTATACAGTGGTCACCGGATGGATCCTCTACTATTTTGTCATGTTCCTCATCGGCAGATCGGAAAATCTGGGCTTTGTCCCCATGATCACAAATCCGGTCGTCAATGTGGTCTTCCTGCTGATCGCAGTAACACTGGGTTTTCTCGTTCTCAGCTTCCGTCTTCAGGGTGGTCTGGAACGGGTGACAAAGTACATGATGTCCGCGCTTCTGGTGCTGATGCTCATCCTGGCGGTGCACAGCGGCCTGCTGGAGGGAGCAAAGGAAGGCCTGCATTTTTACCTTGTCCCGGATTTTTCCAGGATCAACGGCTCCGTGATCGTCCAGGCGATGAACCAGGCCTTCTTTACCCTGAGTATCGGAATCGGTTCCATGGCCATTTTCGGAAGCTATATCGGAAAGGAGCGGACCCTCCTCGGAGAATCTGTCAATGTTATCCTGCTGGACACCTTTGTCGCCATCATGGCAGGGATCATCATTTTCCCGGCCTGCTTTACCTATGGCATCGAAGTAAATGACGGACCATCCCTCCTCTTCAATACCATGACCTCTGTCTTCAACAATATGGCGGGAGGCAGGATCTGGGGCACATTATTCTTCATGTTCATGGTATTCGCCGCTTTTTCCACGGAGCTTGCGGTCTTTGAAAATATCCTTGCCTGCGTACGGGAGATGACCGGCTGGAGCCGTCCGAAGGGCTGCATTGTCTGCGGGACCGGCATTTTTCTCCTTTCCCTGACCACCGCTCTCGGCTACAGCGTGCTGCATTTCCAGCCCTTTGCAGAAGGCTCTGCCTGGCTTGATTTCTGGGATTTCCTCGTCAGCACCAACCTGCTTCCGCTGGGAGCCTTCATCTTCTCCATCTTCTGCTGTTACAGGAAGGGCTGGGGATGGGATTCGTTTCTTGCCGAAGCGAACACCGGAAAGGGCCTGAAGGTAAAAGGGTGGATGAAGCCGGTCTTCAAGTATTTTGTACCGGTTTGTGTTCTGGCCTTATATATTTACGGACTCGTCAACTTCAAATGGAGATGATCAGGGACGGGAAGGCATTGCTGATTAACTGATTTCTTTCAACGAATAGGCAGCCTCATGAAACAGGAGATATAAAAAACTGCCGCTGTAAGGAACTGTGCCGGCTCTTACAGAGCCAGTACACTCGCATACAGCGGCAGATTCTGTTTTCGGTGCCCCTCTGGATCTTATCCCATGGCTTTTGCTATCTGAAGATGTCCGACAGCTTATTCTGCGGTTTCGGCAGCTGAAGATCCGGCATGTTCCGGACATAACAATCCGATACCGTAAAGGGAAGATTCTCTTCCCTCAGAACCTCGCAGAACAGATCCAGCGGCTTTCTGTCGTTTTTCAGCAGCTGGAAGGATACGCAGAACTTGCCAGGCAGCGCATTCACCTCCAGCATCAGGTTCCCGTCCGTGATGGTATAGATGGATCTGATATACTCCGCCATACCGCCCCAGTCTGTCTGACCCACATAACTGATCATATAGGTATCCCTTGCATCGCTTTTGTAGATACTGTGATTCTGGGCATACTGTATTTTGGATTTCAGGTCAGGCTGGCTGTCAATTCCCTCTCTGTTTTCGAGCATCTTCCGATACCATTCGAAGCTGTTCTCCGGCTGCATCTGTGCTATGATAGCGCCTCGTGCACGCTGGTTCAGCTTCTCAATGGATTCGTCTCCCATCTCCCAGTCATATTTCACATGGATAAACCTGACAAAATCCCGATAAGACTTTCCGCATCCCAGATCTTTCCGGTAATCATCTGCTATTTTTGCGGAAATATGCCAGTTTTTCATCTCCGGGAAATACCGTACCGTCGTTTTCAGCATCATTGCGGAAAGAACGGAATTCGGAGTTCCATCTATTTTTCTGGCGTACTCCATGAAAGCTTTGCTGTCCAGTTCAACCTCATAGTAATAGACATCATTCGCAAAGGGATTCACAAAATAAAGGATATCTGTTAACAGACCTACTTTGCTGTCCCCTTCTTCATAGCGTTTCAGAGGATCGTCAGCCGGAAAGCTGTCAGGATCGGGAAGCGCGTACTCCGCCTCATCGACAGCGGATCCGACCGCTTTCAGATCAGCCGGCGCTCTGAGCGGACCATATTTCTTTGTCAGATACTGATACAGGGTCGTTTTGATCCAGAACATCGCCCCGAAGCCGCCGCACATACAATGCGCCCAGTTAAACCAGATGCTCTCCCCCTTCCACGTCAGTGCAAAAAGATGACCGGCCAGTTCTTCGGATCCCAGAAGCAGCCGCTCATTTTTCTCCGGCAGTACAGGGACCGGGCGGTCATTGGGAAGAAGAATGTAGTTTTCACCTTCGTCAAGTCCTACACGCACTGAATAATAAGGAAACCGTGTCATGGCTTCCTGTGCTGCCTGCTTCAGCAGGTTCTCCTCAACAGGTTCTGACAGTTCCACCTTCACACGGACGGTAAAGGCATTTTTCTTCATATATTCATAAAGCAGATACACATCCGGATTTCCGGCCATGATTTTCCCTCCTCTGCAAAACTATCGCAGTGCTTCTTTCATCAGGTCTCTTTTATCAGGTCTCTTTAAAACCGTCCTGCAGAAATGCTATTCTTCTCTTCACGTTCTCTTTCACGATCTTCGCATCCAGCTGGGAATCATATCCGTGAAAAGTTCCCTTCGTCTCATTGATCTCCACATCCCCGCCTGCTTTTTTCAGCTTTTCTCCATACAGGAGTCCATCGTCATGCAGACAGTCGAACTCTGCCGTTTCAATATACGTTTTCGGAATCACAGAAGGAAGCCGGCAGTGCATCGGAGAAGCTCCGTGCCTTAAATCCTGGTCCTCACCGCAATAGTAGAGCCACATAATCTCATTCAGCCGGGAATTCCATTGCGGTGTGTCCGGAAACCGCTTCATGGACTCCGTCTTCATATCTGCGTCCGTTACCGGATATACAAGCATCTGAAGACAGGGCCTTCGGATCCCCGCGTCTTCCCAGCGGCTGCCGAGCAGCGCGGCTATTGAGGCGCCGGCACTGTCTCCGGCAAGTCCGACCCGTTCTGTGTCAACACCGAGTTCAGAGGCGTGTTCCATCACATACCGGTATAAGGACAGAATCTCCTCATAAGCAAAAGGATACCGGTACTTCGGAGCTGTATGATAGTGGGGGAAAAATACCCTGCACCCTGCTTCTTCTGCATAGCACATGGCAAGCTTTTTCTGATAGACGGCTGCCTCGTAGGCAAATCCCCCGCCATGCACATAGATGAGAGCGGGCATATGCTTCCCTGCGCCGGCCGGCGAAAAAACAGTTGTTTTCAGTAAAAGACCCTGGTAACCTTCCGTCTCAAGGAGTTTTTCCTCCATATCCCCCGGAACCCGCGTGAACCGCCAGC
>JAFOJB010000065.1 GCA_017420455.1 Blautia sp. | reverse complement strand
GACCTGGCAGTACTGGCAGGGCATATCAATTACTGTACGGCTCTTGGCATGGGAGAGGCCCATGTGATCTTTCCGGGAGGAGAAAGAAGAAATGCCGCCTGTATCGGCGGGATGCTCTCGGTGATCAACGGAAAATGCCGTGTTCTTGCCACCACCTGGGAGTGGGAGGATGAGATCGACGCCCAGCGCGCCAGTGCGGCAAAGGCCAAGGCGGAGGAAGCTCTTGAAAAAGGCGGGCTTTCCGACAAGGAGTACAAGATCGTGCAGGCAAAGCTGCAGAGAGCTCTGGTACGTCTCAGCGTCAGACAATAAAGAACTGCGCAGGAAATACAGGATTCCCGCGGAAAAAACCGTTCAGGGGACAGTTCCAAATGAAAGAAGAAACAGGACAGGGGAGGATAAATCTCCCCTGTCCTTCAGTCGGAGGAATTATGAAAAAATTGATGACCGGCGATGAAGCTATCGCCAGAGGAGCATACGAGGCAGGAGTCTCATACGCATCCGCATATCCGGGCACACCCAGCACAGAGATCCTGGAAAATCTTTCCACCTACAAGGAGATCTATGCAGAGTGGGCGCCAAATGAAAAAGTTGCCATGGAGTCCGCCATCGGCGCTTCCGTGGCAGGACTTCGCAGTATGGTTTCCATGAAGCACGTCGGGATGAACGTGGCGGCAGATCCCATGTTCACCTGGGCTTACATGGGAGTAAACGGCGGAAATGTGATCGTGACCGCCGATGAACCCGGCATGTTCTCCTCACAGAACGAGCAGGACAACCGGAACTACGCCAAGGCAGCCAGGATCGCCATGCTGGAGCCTTCCGACAGCCAGGAATGTATCGATATGGTAAAAGCTGCCTATGAACTGGGCGAGGAGTATGATACTCCTTTTATCATCCGTATGACCACCAGGGTCTGCCACTCGAAATCCATCGTGGAGCTTTCGGACCGCAAGGAGATAGCGCCGAAGGAATGGACAAAGAATCCGGCGAAATACGTATGTCTCCCGGCGATTGCCAGGAACCTGCGTGTAAAGCTGGATGAAAGAATGAAAAAGCTGGCCGCGTACAGCGAGACATCTCCCTTTAACCGTATGGAGATGGGAGACAAAGGCGTTGGCGTCATCGCGTCCGGCGTCTGTTATTACTATGCAAAAGAAGTGTTCGGAGAGAATGCCTCCTATCTGAAGCTTGGCTTTACCAATCCGCTGCCTGCAGGCCTCATCAGGGAATTCTGCAGCAAGGTGGACAAGGTCTATATCCTGGAGGAAAACGATCCTTATATCGAAGAGTTTGTAAAGCAGCAGGGCTGCCAGTGCGTCGGCAAGGAACTGTTTCCGGCCTGGGGCGAACTGACGCCTGATGTCATCCGCGAATGCGTTACCGGCACCCCGAACAGGACCATCGAATTTGACAGAAGCAAGCTGATCGGCCGCGCGCCTACCTTCTGCGCCGGATGTCCCCACAGAGGGCTTTTCTACCGCCTTGGCAGGAGGAAGGACATCATGATCAGCGGCGATATCGGCTGCTATACCCTTGCTGCCGGAAAGCCCTATACGGCCATGGATTCTACCGTATGTATGGGAGCCAGCATCAGCCTTGGAGCGGGAGCCCAGAGAGCCTTCAACATGGAAGGAAAGGACCGCCGGGTCGTGACCGTGCTGGGAGACTCCACTTTCTTCCACACCGGGATCAATTCTCTTATCAACACTGTATATAATAAAAGCAATACCGTAAATATTATTCTGGACAACAGGATCACCGGCATGACCGGACACCAGGACAATCCGGGGACCGGCTATACCGCCAAAGGCGAGGAGACAACCCTCATAAAGATCGAGGATCTGGTACGCGCCATCGGCGTGAAGCATGTCTATGTGATCAACCCCAATAACCTGCAGGAGGTCGACGAGACCCTGGACAAATGCCTGGCTCTCACAGAACCGTCCGTGATCATTACCAGGTGGCCCTGCGCCCTGAAGAAATTCTCGAAAGAGGACAAGGCGGAGTTTGAAAGCCTGTTTATCACCAGGAACGTGGTGGATCCGGAGAAATGTATCGGCTGCAGGAAGTGTCTGAAGGCTGGCTGTCCTGCCATGTCCTATGACAAGGAGACAAAGAAAGTCAAGATCAACCGGGCGCAGTGCGTTGGGTGCGATGTCTGTACGCAGGTCTGCCCGAAGGATGCCATTGGTAAGGAGGCCTGACGATGATGACAAAGAGTATACTTCTGGTTGGCGTAGGCGGTCAGGGAACCATCCTTGCCAGCAAGATCCTGACAAACGGCCTGATGGAGGCCGGTTACGATGTGAAGATGAGCGAGATTCACGGAATGTCCCAGAGAGGTGGAAGCGTTTCCTCCCAGGTCCGCTATGGCGAGAAGGTCATGTCCCCGGTCATCGAAAAGGGAAAGGCCGATATGGTGGTCTCCTTTGAAAAGATGGAGGCACTCCGGGCGCTGGATTATCTCAAAGAGGACGGCGCTCTGGTAGTGAACAATGAGGAGATTCCCTCCATGTCTGTCATCACCGGAGACGAGGAATATCCCGCCGATGTCCTGGAAGAGATCGAAAAGCATGTAAAGCCCCGGGTAGTGGATGCCACCAGGCTTGCAAGAGAGCTTGGGAACGAGAAGGCTGCCAATATCATCCTTCTTGGCACCATCATCCGCTCCATGGGCCTGGAGCAGATCGACTGGGATTCCATCCTGGAGGCCAACATCAAACCCCAGTTCCTGGACCTGAACAGGAAGGCTCTGAAAGCAGGAATGGAAGCTGTAGGCTGAGCTTTTTCATGATTCGGACTGCCGCATGGAAACCTTTGCGGCAGTTTTTGCGCGGTAAAGCCGCCAGACGTGCGCCGGCCTGCACGAGCGCACACCTGGCGGCGAACGGTCATCAAAGGGCATGCCCTGAGATGAGCGGCATTGCGGACATTTCTTTTGGATTCGTCCCTTTAAGGAGGACTATGAATGATTGCTGAAAAAATGAAACCCTTTCTGAAAAACAACTCCGCGATCCGTATGATGTTTGAGGAGGGAAAGCGCCTGAAATCCATCTATGGCGCAGAAAACGTATTTGATTTCAGTCTTGGAAACCCCTCTGTGCCGGCGCCGGACTGCGTGCGCCAGGCCATCATCGATCTGGTGAACGAAGAGGATCCCACTGTGATCCACGGCTACATGTCAAACGCAGGCTTCGAAGATGTGCGCCAGACCATCGCGGAATCCCTGAACCGGCGCTTCGGCACTTCTTTTGCAGGGAAAAACCTGATCATGACGGTAGGCGCCGCCAGCGGACTGAATGTGATTCTGAAAACCATTGTGAATCCGGGAGAAGAGGTGATCGTCTTTGCGCCGTATTTCCTGGAGTATGGCTCCTATGTAAGAAATTATGACGGAGTCCTGGTGGAGGTCAGCCCCAATACAGAGACCTTCCAGCCGAATCTCGAGGAATTCCGGGAAAAAATCACCGGGAAGACCAGGGCTGTCATCGTGAATACGCCCCATAATCCCACCGGCGTTGTGTATTCGGAGGATACCATCAAGGCTCTTGCTGCGATCCTGGAGGAAAAGCAGAAGGAGTTCGACACAGTGATCTACCTGATCTCCGATGAGCCCTACAGAGAGCTGGCCTACGACGGCGTGGAGGTGCCGTATCTCACGAAATACTATGCCAACACCGTGGTGGGATATTCCTACAGCAAATCCCTTTCCCTGCCGGGAGAGCGGATCGGGTATCTGGTGATCCCGGACGAAGCGGACGGCAGCGAGGATATGATCACTGCCGCCACCATCGCCAACCGGATCAGCGGGGCAGTGAACGCCCCCTCCCTCATCCAGAAGGTCATCGGCAGGTGCGTGGACGCAAAGACCGACGTGGATGCCTATGACAGGAACCGGAAGGCTTTGTATGAAGGGCTGATCGATCTCGGATTTTCCTGCATCAGGCCGCAGGGAGCCTTCTACCTGTTCCTGAAATCTCCCGTCGCGGATGAGAAGGAATTCTGCAGCGCCGGAAAGAAATACAATATCCTGATGGTTCCCGGCTCTTCCTTCGCCTGCCCCGGCTATGTCCGGCTGGCATATTGTGTATCCTATGAAACCATCATCAACTCTCTGCCTCAGTTTGAGAAGCTTGCACAGGAGTACGGACTGCAGAAAAAACAGAGCTGAAATTGAATAAGAGGAGCAATTATGGATTACGCGAAAGAATCACTACGGTTACATGAGGAGTGGAAGGGGAAAATCGAGGTCGTCACCCGGGTGCCGGTAGGAACGAAGGATGATCTTTCCCTCGCCTACACGCCGGGCGTGGCGCAGCCATGTCTGGAGATCCAGAAGGATATCAGTAAAAGCTACGACCTGACCAGACGCCACAATATGTGCGCGGTCATCACCGACGGCACCGCTGTCCTTGGTCTGGGAGATATCGGTCCGGAGGCGGGCATGCCCGTCATGGAAGGAAAATGTGTCCTGTTCAAGGCGTTCGGAGATGTGGATGCGTTCCCCCTCTGCATTAAGACAAAGGACGTGGATGAATTCGTAAATACGGTATATCTGCTTTCCGGTTCCTTTGGCGGGATCAATCTGGAGGATATTTCCGCGCCAAGGTGCTTCGAGATCGAAAGAAAGCTGAAGGAAAAATGCGACATCCCCATTTTTCATGATGACCAGCACGGAACCGCCATCATCACGCTGGCAGGCCTTATCAACGCCCTGAAGGTTGTGGGAAAGAAGAAGGAGGAGGTAAGGGTGGTCACCTCCGGCGCAGGAGCGGCGGCCATCTCCATCGTTAAGCTCCTTCTTTCCGCAGGATTCTGCCATATTACGATGTGCGACAGGAACGGCGCGATCTATAAGGGCAGAGAAAAAGGCATGAACTGGATCAAGGAAGAGATGGCAGAGGTGACGAACCTGGAAAGAAAACAGGGATCCCTTGCGGAACAGCTCGTGGGCGCCGACGTGTTTATCGGAGTTTCGGCTCCGGGGCAGGTGACGACAGAGATGGTCCAGACCATGAACAAGGACGCCATCATCTTTGCCTGCGCCAACCCGACGCCGGAAATCTTCCCGGAAGACGCAAAGAAGGGCGGAGCCAGGATCGTGTCCACCGGAAGAAGCGATTATCCCAACCAGATCAACAATGTTCTTGCTTTCCCGGGAGTGTTCCGCGGAACCTTCGATGTGAGGGCCAGCGATATCAATGAAGAGATGAAGATGGCGGCTGCTCAGGCGCTGGCCGGGCTGATCTCCGACGAGGAGCTGAGTGAGGAATATATCATTCCGAAAGCCTTCGATCCCCGGGTAGGGAAAACGGTGGCGAAGGCCGTAGCCGAAGCTGCCAGAAAATCCGGAGTCGCAAGGATCTGATCATCTGAAAAAGAGTGTGTATTGCCTGTGCTTTACACATTCTTTTTTTTGTGCGATTAAAAAAATGAGACGTGCGCCGTGCCTGCACGGACGCACATCTGGCGGCGGACGGTCATCGAAGGGCGTGCCCTGAAATGAGCGGGTACGCGGATCGGGCAGGTCCGTGAAAAAATGAATACAGTTCATGATCTCACCGGCCGGGAATTACAATTAAAAACACATAAAAAAACAAAAAAGCCTCTTTAAATTTGTGCATAATTCATATATAATGGAAAAGGAGTTGGGCAGTTTATTTCTTATCCGGTGCAGGACTGGAATCATCTGTGGAGCAGCCTGCCGGGAAAACAAGGAGGGGATACAGTGGAGATCAGTAAAAAAACAGAAAAACTATACTATGTATACAGAATTCTGGCCTTGCTGTTATTGATGCTTCTGTTTCTGCCGGCAGTGAATCCGGCCAGGATCAGCAGCCTGATCAGTAAGAGTACGTCATTGCTTACCACAGGGCTGTCCTACAGCCGTCTTGTGGAGAATATGGGACGTCCGCTCAAAAAGCTCTGGGTCCTGCCATCCACCATGCAGCTTCTTCGTTTTTCGGCGGTCGGGATCGATGCGGGAATCCTGCTGATGGCAGCAGGTGCCTGTCTGTCGCCGGGAAACCGTAAATGCAAGCGGCTGGGCAGCGTCCTCAGTCTGTTCGGAGGCATTGCGGCTGTTGCCGGCATGGCGGGGGTATATGCTTCCTATGTGCAGATCTCTGCTACAGAGAAGCCGGATAAGATCAATCCGGTCCTTCCCGGCTCCTTTGTTCCCATTCTGGTCATGATCGCCCTGATGCTCCTGCTTTCTGTTCTGCTGTGGGTTTTCGTCGGAAAAGGAGAGTCGGGAGAGCACTTTTTCATGGAAGAGAAATACCGGCTGTTTCTGCTGCTGCTTCCCTTCCTGCTTCTGACGCTTGTGTTTTCCTACCTGCCTTTGTGGGGGCTTCGCTACGCCTTCTTCGATTACAAGGCAGGCGATACGCTTTCCATGGACAATTTTGTGGGCTTCAAATGGTTCACCATGCTTTTCCGGAACGCCCAGACCCGGAAGGATATCCTCCGGGTACTGAAGAACACCCTGGCAATGTCCGGACTGGGACTTCTGACCGCCTGGTGCCCGATGGCCTTCGCCATTTTCCTTTCGGAGATCAAAAACCAGAAGTTCCGCCGTATTGTGCAGACCTTTACCACCATCCCCAACTTCATCAGCTGGGTGCTGGTGTTCGCCATCGCTTTCTGTATCTTTTCCACAGATGGATTTATCAGCAGCCTGATGATCAACATCGGGGCCTGGAGCCAGGGAAAGAATTTCCTGATGGACGGGTCCCATACCTGGCTGAAGATGCTGCTCTGGGGAATGTGGAAGGGACTTGGCTGGAGCGCGATCATCTATATCGCGGGAATCTCCGGCATAGACCAGACGCTCTATGAGGCGGCTACCGTGGACGGCGCAGGCCGTTTCCAGAGAATGTGGCATATCACGGTTCCCGGCCTGATGCCCACCTTCTATGTCCTGTTCCTGATGGCAGTAGCCGGCGCCCTGAACAATGGCCTGGACCAGTACCTTGTATTTGAGAACACCGCCAACACCACCTCGATTCAGGTGCTGGATCTGTATGTCTACAAGATGGGTATCGTAAACGGGTCCATTCCGTTCTCTACCGCGGTAGGAATGCTGAAATCCGTGGTCAGCGTCATCCTTCTCTTCTGCGCGAACGGCGTGTCGAAGAGACTGCGCGGCGAAACCATCATCTGAGAAAGGAGGAAGAGGTCATGGCTAAGACAAAACAGGAAAAGCTTGAAGCAAAGCTGGAAAAGCAGTATTACAGGACGCATAAATCCCAGATTAAGAAAACCCGGGCGGACATCATATTTGATGTGGTGAACCACACCCTGTTCGCCTGCTTTACGCTGATCTGCATCTTTCCGTTTTACTATCTGTTTATCAATACGATCTCTGACAACTCCCTGGTACAGAGAGGGCTCGTCAGCTTCTGGCCCCGGGGGATCAATTTTGACAACTATGTCCGGATATTGCAGGTAAACGATCTGTTCCGATCCATCGGCATCACCTTTGCCCGGACGATCCTCGGCACGGCCATGATGGTAGGGGCCTCCGCCCTGGTGGGATACCTTGTCACCCGGCAGGAGATGTGGGGCCGTTCGGTGTGGTACCGGTTCATTGTTGTGACCATGTATTTCAATGCCGGGATCATTCCATGGTTCCTGAACATGTCCATGCTGGGACTGACCAACAACTTCCTGGCCTATATCATCCCGGGAATCGTGGCTCCCTACAACATCATCCTGGTGAAGACCTATATTGAATCCTCCATTCCCATGGAGCTGCAGGAGACGGCCAAGCTGGACGGGGCAACCTCCCTGCAGATCTTTTTCAAGGTCATCTGGCCTCTGTCCAAGCCGATCCTTGCCACCATCGCCATCTTCGGCGCGGTGGGACAGTGGAACTCCTTCCAGGATTCGCTGATCCTCATGCAGTCCTCTCCGGAGCTGTATACCCTGCAGCACAGGCTGTATATCTACCTGAATGCTTCCAACAACCTGTCGGCTCTGATGTCTGCCGGAAGCACTTCGGGCATCAGCCAGAGCGTTCTGGAATCGGCCCTGAACGCAAAAGTCATCAAGTATACGATCTCCATGGTGACCATCATCCCCATCCTCTGCGTCTATCCTTTCATGCAGAGATACTTTGAAAAGGGAATCATGCTGGGAGCCGTAAAGGGATAAACCCGACAGGTTTCCGCTTAAGGAACTTTACACAAACAACCTTTACAGATGACGCAGGATAAATTCGTTCTGGCAAGGCGGAGGAATGAGCCGATGACAGCCTTGCAGACCAGTCACCCTGTAATTACTGCCGGGTCGGTGGCTGAGACGGACCACTGGTACACCGGCGTGATTAACAGGATCCATGAACCCCGCCGGACGGGCGGATGGATCCGAAAGCAACATATATCAGAAAAGGAGGAAACAAAATGAAAAAGCAACTGTTATCTGTGATCCTTGCAGGCACAATGGTTCTGGGCATGGCGGGAAGCAGCATCGCTGTTTACGCAGAGGAAGACGAGGTCCGGGAAGCAGATTATTCCGAGTGGATTCCGGAAGAGACCATCACTCTGGATGTCTATGATCAGCTGGCCAATTACTCCGGAGAGCAGACCGGATGGTTCGGGCAGATCATGCTGGAGAAGTTTAACGTAAAGCTGAACATTATTCCGGAGTCCGACGGAACCTACGATACCAGAATGGAAGCCGGGAACCTCGGAGACCTGGTCATCTGGGGAAATGATTCCGACCAGTATCTCCAGGCCGTGGACAAGGGAATGCTGTTCGACTGGGAAGAGGATGATATCCTTCAGGACTACGGTCCCTATATCGCAGCGCATATGGAAAAGGCTCTGGAGAAGAACCGCAATCTCTCCGGCGGCACCGTATATGGATACGGCTTTGATGTTGCGACCTCTGCAGAGGATCCCCAGTCCATGATGTATACCTGGGACCTTCGTTTCGATCTCTACCAGGAGATCGGCGCTCCCGAGATCAGGAACTATGATGATCTTGTAGAGGTCCTGAAACAGATGAAGGAAATCTGCCCCACAGATGACAACGGAAATCCCACCTATGGCGTTTCTCTGTTCAATGACCGGGACGGTAACATGGTCATGTATGTGAAGTCCACGGCCTCTGCATACACCGGCGGGGACGAATTCGGCTTCGGCCTCTATGATCCTTCTACCCAGACCTTCACCGGCTGCCTGGAAGAGGCAGGACCCTACTACGATGCGCTGAAGTTCTACAACAAGCTTTACAGAGAAGGACTTCTGGATCCGGATTCCCAGACTCAGGGCTACAGCGGCATGAACGAGGATTACCTGAACGGTACCGCGTTCCTGAACGTATTCAACTTTATGGGTTCCGCCCTTTACAATACGCCCCAGCACCTGGCAGACGGAAAGATCATGTATCCGGTAGCTCCGGCAGAAGCCACCCCCATCCGCTATGGTCTGAATGTTTACGGCGGAAACAGAATCTGGTCCATCGGCGCGAACACCGAAAATCCGGAGCTCTGCATGGCGATCTACAACTGGCTGGCGACTCCCGAGGGAAGAATGACTGCAGAATATGGTCCGAAGGACGTCTGCTGGTACTATGACGAAGAAGGCTATACCCACTTTACCGAGCTTGGCCAGGCAGTGAAGACAGATATCACCACTCCCATGGGCGAGCCCTACAGCGGAACCTATGACGATGGTTCCTTCAAGATGAACAACTCTACCTGGTCACTGGATGCCAAGAATCCGGATTCCAACGGAGAAACCTACAACTACAGGAACTGGGCAAGCTTTTCCACAGAAGCAGGCTCCGAGATCGAGCAGGCCTGGAGAGAATGGGCCGGCGCTGAGACTCCGGATCTGTATTTCGACAAGATCGGCCAGTACAAGCTGTCTCCGGGAACCACCTATTCCGAAGGCGTCAGAGACACGGAACTGGATGCGAAGTGGAGCCAGGTTGCAGAGTGCATCAAGACCAACACCTGGAAAGCAATCTATGCCGAGACCGAAGAGGACTTCGAGGCGATCTTTGCAGATATGGTCTCCCAGGCAAAGGAATACGGCTATGACGAGTGTGTAGAGTGGTGCGAGGGCGAAGCGCAGATCCGCGCCGCAGCCGAGGACGCCGCTTTGTCCGAGGAATAATAACACACGGGGACGGTCCTTTTGTGTTTTCTTAACACAGGAACAGTCCACCCTTTGCCTTCAAAGAAAAATCCCTGTCACAGACTTTCTGTGACAGGGATTTTTTATTCGCTTCGAAGGGCTTCCACCGGATCCTGGCGGGCAGCAGTTCTGGAGGGAATGAAGCCGCCGATAAAGGTCAGGAGGATGCAAAGGAGGATCAGGATTACTCCGGCGCCGGGCGGCAGAAAGGCATGAACGCTCCGCTGCTCGGCAAGCTTCTGGATCACATGATTGATGGGAATATTGAGGAGGAGTGTGAGTCCGACACCGAAGACTCCGGCCATCAGACCGATGATAAAGGTCTCGGCGTTGAACACCTCCGTGATATTCCATTTGGAGGCACCCATGGCCCGCAGGATCCCGATCTCCTTTTTCCGCTCCAGGACGGAAATATAGGTGATGATGCCGATCATGATGGAGGATACAATGAGGGAGACCGCCACAAAGGCGATCAGCACGTAGGTGATCACATCAATGATGGTAGTCACGGTGGACATCAGAGAGCCCACGTAGTCCGTGTAGGAGATTACCTTATCCTCGTGCCCCTCGGCTTCCATTGCCGCGTTATAGGCGTCCAGAAGGCGGATCACTTCGTTTTTGCTCTCGAAATCCGTGGGATAGATGACCACCATGGACGGCGTTTCCGGATCCGCATAACCGAATTTCATCAGGTTTCCATTATAGCTCGCACTCTGGGAGGCGGCGCGCTGGGCGTACATTTCCTGCATCTGTGCTTCGTCCATGGAGAAGGAGATCACATCATTCATCTTTTCCTCATCGATCTCAATCAGATTCCGGAGAAGAGGCAGGGCCGAGCGGATGATCTCCTGCAGGGTGGGAGATTCTCCTGTACGGGAAAACTCCCGCGTGATCCTGACCAGACGCTTTGCCGTCAGCCGGGTTTCCTCGGTTTCCAGGCTTTTCAGATCCTTCCATCGGAAGGAAACCGCCTCGCTGAGGTGTTCCGGATGGAGCTCGATCATGCTGAAGAAGGAATTCATAGAGGAAGCATCGGTGTTTCCGAACACTGCGCCGGTCAGGACATTGGTATCCGGTTCTGAAAGCTGCGTACGGACAATATCGCTTTTCTCTGCCTTCAGGATCAGGCGCCGGATCAGGGAAGACGGATATTCGATCCCTACCCCGAGAATCCCGAAGGAGGTTCCCTCGGTGGTGCGGGCGACGCCTGTGATGCGCATGGTTTCCCCCTCTGTCTTCAGAAGCTCCACCATTTTTTCTTTATCACCGGAGCAGTCCAGCCAGACCTTCATGCCTTCATCGTACTGGTAAACGCTGGAAGCCGGCAGCAGCCGGAAGGAGATGCCAAGGAACTCCTCCGGGTCGAAGACCTGGTTTTCCTCCAGGGTGTTTTTGCGGACACCGGAGCCTTCGCCGGCTACGACGCTCTGCAGCTGTGCATTGAGCTCGTCGGAGTTTTTCAGCCCCATGGTGTATAAAAGATAATCCGGAATACCGCCGCTTCCCGTGAGGACCAGGACCAGGTCCGTGTCCTTTTCCGGCCAGCTGCCGGCCATCAGCTCGTAATTGTTCCGGTAAAGCCTTTCATTTTCCGGAAGAGGCAGGAAAACCTCGTTCAGGCTGTAGCCGGAAAAGGCTCCGGAAAGAGAGTCGTCCAGGCTCCGGCCGATGGCTCCCATGGTCTGGTCCGGATTTACCTGACGATAGTCGTCATCCCCCACCATGCGGTAGATCTGGGGACTGATACTGTAGTTGTAGTCGATTCCTCTGGTATATTCCTCCATGCCGCTGTAACCGCTGTCGAACCAGCGCTTCAGGGATGCAAGATCGTTTACGCTTGCAGAGGAGAGCATCCCCCCCATCATCTGCTGCTCTGTGACCTCGCCCCCGGTGGACATGCCCTCCGAGGCCTGACGCATGGAGGCAAAGGCCATCATCGTGTCCTCCATGGAGAAGGCGGAGCTGCTGATGGCGATGGGATACTGGCTCAGGGAGTCCTCCTCCATCTGGCGGATATAGGCATTTGCGCCGGTGGACAAGGACAGGATCAGGGCGATGCCGATAATGCCGATGGAGGAAGCAAAGGCTACGAGGATCGTCCGGGCTTTTTTGGAAAGAAGGTTGGAGACGGACAGCGATAAGGCCGTGAAAAAGGACATCGAAGGTCTGGACAGCCTGCTGCCTTTTCCTGTTTCTCTGTATCTTCGGGAATACGATGGTTTTTGTGTGTCTGCTTTTGCAGAACTGTTTTCGGAGGCATCCTCCGGTCCGTACGGCTGGGAATCGCTGGTGATCTTTCCGTCCTTCAGACGGACGATCCTGGTGGCGTACCGCTGTGCCAGGTCCGGGTTATGGGTGACCATGATCACCAGGTGATCCCTGGAGACGTCTTTCAGAAGCTCCATGACCTGTTCGCCCGTATCCGAATCCAGCGCGCCGGTAGGTTCGTCCGCCAGCAGGATGGAAGGCCTGTTTACCAGAGCTCTGGCGATGGCCACACGCTGCATCTGTCCGCCGGACAGCTGGAGGGGCTTTTTCTGTGCCTGCTCCAGAAGGCCGACACGGTCCAGTGCCTCCCTTGCCCGTTCCCGGCGTTCCTCCTTCCTGATCCCGGAGAGAGTCATGGCCAGCTCCACATTGGAAAGCAGGGTCTGGTGGGGGATCAGGTTGTAGCTCTGGAAGATAAACCCGATGGTATGGTTCCGGTAGGTATCCCAGTCCCGGTTTCCGTAGCTGCTGGTGGGGATGCCCTGGAAGGACATTTCGCCGCTGTCATACTGGTCCAGACCGCCGATCACATTGAGCAGAGTGGTTTTCCCGGAGCCGCTGGGGCCAAGGATCGCGACGAATTCCTTCTCCCGGAAGGAAATGGATACGCCGTCCAGTGCCTTCTGCACAAGACTCCCTGTATGGTATTCTTTGTAAACGTTGTTGATCGTAAGCATGGATAAATGGCAGGACGACGATCTTTCCTGCCTTTTCTTCACCTCCGTTTACAGTGCCTGCGTGCACATTCTGTCAGGTACAGACTGACAGAACGATCAGCAGGTGATTCTGATCAGCGTTTCTTTTAAAAAAACTGCCCGGTTTCCCGGACAGTTTTCGGATCGCAGGATCTGTCGGAAAATAACCTGCTCATTCTTCCTGCTTTTCCAGTGACTGTACAGGTTACTCTTCCGCTCCTTAAGAATTCTTTGTTTCTTCTGCCTTTTCCTCTGCGGCCGGCTCCTCTGCCTCTGCGGCGCTTTCTTCAGCGGCTGGCTCTTCTGCCTCCGCGGCACTTTCCTCCGCGGCCGGCTCCTCTGTTTCGGCAGCCCCCTGCTCTTCTGTCTCTTCGGCAGCCTCTTCCTTTCCGAAATGATCCTTGATGTCCGCTTTGGTATTATCCACGATCTCATTTACATCGTCGGCAAAATCCTGAAGCTCCTGGACGCGTTCATCCTTGCGGATCTCGTCCATTACATCGTCTACGATCCCTGCGGATTCGTCGATGATCACATCCATGTGGTCCTGTACCTTCTGCTGCAGTTCGGAATCTGCTGCCGGTTTATCCTGCGCACAGCCCGCTCCGAGTATGAACGCGATAATAAAAGTAAAAATCCCTTTTAAAAAATCTCCAAACATAGCTGCTTCTCCTTTCATAAGTAGAAAACAAAAACCTGTTATACTCGCGACCACATTAAATTGCCGATTGTAATTCTTTGCCGCGGTATATGCAGTTATACTAAACAATTGCCTGCGGCAATTATTAAGTATAACTAGCATAATTAAAAGATAACACGGAAAAGCAGGAAGGTCAACTTTGTTTTATACGGGATTTACATGGATCATCACGTGCTTGACCTGGGAAAAGCGCTGTTCTATGGCGTCGTGTACGGCTTCTGCCGTGCTGTGCGCCTTGTCCAGGGGGAGATCCTTGTCCATGCCGATCTCCAGATCCACGTAGACCTTCCGGCCGAATTCTCTTGTCTGCAGGAGATCTACGCGCAGAACGCCATTCTGCTGCTCCACACAAGAGCGGATCTCATGCTCCAGATCCGCGCTGCAGCTGTGGTCTACCAGCTTGTTTACGGCGTCGATGAAAATCTCGACCGCCGCCTTGATGATCAGTACACAGATGAGAAGGCTGGCGATGGGCTCCAGAACAGGAAAACCGGCTCTGGCTCCGGCGATACCGATTAAAGCGCCGATGGAAGACAGGGCGTCCGACCGGTGATGCCAGGCTTCCGCCTTCAGT